>JAKQBV010000115.1 GCA_029573925.1 bacterium | reverse complement strand
CATCCCGACTATCCGGCGTATCAACTCATGACGAACATCCTCGCTGGCGGCGACCTGACATCCCGCCTCTATCAGTCCATCCGCGAAAAAGAGGGGCTTGTCTATTACGTGTACGGCTACGACGCTCCTCGCGCTTACGGCTCAACTTTCCAGATAACGGGCGGCGTCGCCCCGGACAAACTGGAAAGAGCCGTCGAGCTTGCCGCTTTAGAAATAAAACGAATCCAGACTGAGCCTGTGTCGGACATCGAACTCGAAGACGCAAAAAGCCACGCGACGGGCCAGCTTCCTCTCGCAATTGAAACCAACGACAAGGCCGCGCGGGTAATAGCCGACTTGGAATACCACGGCAAGCCGTTTGACACGATTGATAATTACGCGTCGATTATAGATAAAATCACTCCCGATGATATAATGAGAGTTGCGCGCGAAGGGCTTAACTCCGAGGCGGCGGCGATAGGCGTCGCCGGGCCGCCCATAAGCGGCGCGCGTTTCTAAAAGGACGGAACGGAACATGCGAGACATCTATTCCGTGGTCATGGCGGGCGGACGCGGCTCCAGATTCTGGCCCCGCAGCAGAAAGACCAACTCCAAGCAGACTCTCAACATTGTCGGCAGAAACACTATGATTCAGGACACCGTCAACCGCCTCGTTCCAGTAAACGGCGCGGAAAAAGTTCTGGTCGTCACGAACTCCCTTCTCGAAGGCAAAATTCGCGCCCAACTCCCGATGCTGCCGGACGGCAACATAATTGTCGAGCCTGAAAGCAGAGGGACCGCCCCCTGCATAGGACTGGCCGCGGTCGTCATTCAACATATTTCTCCCGGCGCGACAATGGCGTGCTTCGCGGCGGATCATCTCATAACCGACCTGCCCCGCTTTCATTCCGACGTCATTTTCGCGGCTCAGGTGGCCTCCGAGCTTAATGTCCTTGTCGCGTTCGGAGTCCCGATCAAGCGCGCCGACCCCGGCCTCGGCTATATCCAAGCCGGCGATATATTAAAAACGTCCGACGACAACCCGGCCAGAAAAGTCGCAAGGTTCATCGAGAAACCGGACATGGAAACCGCTCTCCGCTTCGCTCAGGACCCCGATTACTTCGCCAACAGCGGGATGTTCGTATGGAAAGCCGACACATTCCTGATAGAGGTTGAAAAGCATCTGCCTGATATGCACGCCGGACTCATGCGCATCGCCTCTTCTATGGGCGCTCCGACCGAAATCAAAACGATTGCCGAAGCGTTCAGAGGTTTCAAAACAATATCCGTCGATCATGGTGTGATGGAAAAATCCGGCAGGGTCGCTATGATTCCGGCGGGCTTCGGCTGGAACGACATCGGAAGCTGGGACTCGCTGTACGACGTCTGGCCGAAAGACGAAAGCGGCAACGCGGCGATAGGCAGAACGTTGACCATTGACTCGAGCAACAGCCTGATATACAGCCCCAAGAAACTCGTCACGACCATAGGCGTGGAAGATTTGATAATCGTGGAGACGGACGACGCCCTGCTCGTCTGCAAAAGAAGCGACGCTCAGAAAGTAAGCGGCGTGGTTGAAATCCTTCGCGGGAAAAAATGGGAAGAATATCTGTAAACGAACTAAAACTCCGCTAAGCGGATATACATCAAATAGGAGAGGCAGAATGATAGTAGGACTACCCAAAGAAATCAAAGAAAATGAAAACAGAGTGGGACTTACGCCGGCCGGCGTGATTGCTCTCAGGCAAGCCGGCCACAAAGTCATCGCCCAGAAGAACGCCGGAACGGGAAGCGGATTCGAAGATTCGGAATATCACAAAGCCGGGGCTGAAATCGTCGATTCTATCGACGCGGTGTATAAGCGCTCGGAAATGATAGTGAAAGTCAAAGAGCCTATTGAGCGTGAATATCCCCTGCTTCGAAAAGGACTCGTTTTGTTCACGTATCTTCATCTGGCTGCCAACAAAAAGCTCACAGCCCGCTTGATGGAAAGCGGAGTGTCCGCAATCGGATATGAAACGGTGGAGACGGAAGACAGATATCTGCCGCTATTGGCGCCGATGAGCGACGTCGCGGGGCGCATGGCCGTCCAGGTCGGTTGCAACTGCCTCGAAAAACACAATGGCGGGCGCGGCGTGCTGCTTAGCGGCGTCCCCGGCGTTCCCCCTGCCGATGTCGTAATTGTCGGCGGAGGAATAGTCGGCATATCCGCAGCGCGCCTTGCTATCGGAGCGGGCGCTCAAGTCACCGTTCTCGACATCTGCACCACAAGGCTAAAATACATTAACGACCTCCTTAGCAATCAGGTTATCACCATCAAATCCAATCCGATATCTATAGCAAGATCGGTTCAGTACGCCGACCTGCTTATCGGAGCGGTGCTCATCACCGGAGCGAAGGCCCCTAAGCTTGTAACCCGCGAAATGGTCAAAACAATGAAAAAAGGCTCCGTCATCGTCGATGTCGCCATTGATCAGGGCGGTTGC
>JAKQBV010000105.1 GCA_029573925.1 bacterium | reverse complement strand
GCTTGACCACCGCGCGCTGAACCTGTTCCCCGCCGCGCCGCACCTCGCCTTCTTCCAAGTCGTCATGTCGCAGTTCCTTCTCGGCGGCTTCGTGTTCCACACCTGCGGCGGAGCCGTCATCCCCACCGAAAGGCAGATTGTT
Organism: bacterium; assembly: GCA_029573925.1. GTDB lineage: Bacteria > UBP15 > UBA6099 > UBA6099 > UBA6099 > UBA6099. The sequence continues at coordinate 7,382 of JAKQBV010000105.1, read as the reverse complement.
CTCGCGGAAAAAGGCAAGTTCGATTACATAGCCGCAATCCCTTCATACCTGACGTACTGGCTTGAAACAGCCAAGAAGATGAAAGACGCGGGAGCGATTAAGGGAATCGATACCATCAAGTACGCGGTTGTGGCCGGAGAGCCGATGGTCCCGGCGTACAGGCAGCGGCTAAAGGAGCAGTTCGCCGCTCTGGGGCCCGACGCGAAGATTATCGAAGGCTACGGCATGACCGAACTGAAAGGCGCGTTCTACTCGTGCGGCGAAGGCTCCGGCATACACCTTTCGGCGGAGAACTATTTCTGGGAAGTCCTAGACCCTGAAACGAAGCGGCCCGTCCCGGAAGGCTCTCCGGGAGTCCTTACATTTTCACACATCGACTTCAGAGGCACGGTACTGTTGAGATATTACACCGGAGACCTGATAAACGGTCTGGCGTGGGATAAATGCCCGAACTGCGGCGTTACCGGGCCGAGGCTTATCGTTCCGATGAGCCGCGCCGTGAAAGATTTCTCGAAAATAAAAGGCTCCCGCGTCTCCATGCTCGATCTCCAGACGGCCATCCGAAACGCCCCCGGCGTCGAGACGTTTCAGGTCGCCATCACAAAAGAGAACCCCGACGATCCGTTCTCCCGCGACTTCGTTAAAGTGTTCGTCGCCCCGCTCCCCGGAGCCGACCCCGCAGACATTGAGCGCAACATTAAAAAGAACGTTAAACTCGATTGCGAAATCGCTCCGAACCAAGTGATATTCCAGAGCTATGAAGAGATAGAGGCGCGGCTGTTCCAACGCACAGGCCTCAAAGCCGACTGGATAGTGGACGAACGGCGGCTGCCGACCGAATGATAATAACAAGGGAAGAAAAGAAAGAGAGAAAAGAGAAATATAAGGCCATATAGCAACTTTTCGAAAAGCTTCGCTTTGAATCTCTTCGAAGCGTTTCGCCGGTTGTCGGGGTTTCCGATCTGAACGAGATTTGCCGCGTCAGCGGCGCCGCTCTTCGATCCAGACTGTGGCCATGAGGACACACGGCGCTATCGACATGAGCATCAGCAGTTGGAACAGGAATCCCCATCCGTATTTGTCCGACAGGAAGCCGATGACGGGGCCTTGGACGGCCGCGCCGAGAGCGCCAAGTCCATTGATGAATCCGACCGCTGTGGCTGTTCCGCCGCCGCGCCCGATGTCCATCGCCGCCGTGCCGACCATTATCGACGTCGGCCCCTGAATCAGGAAATAGATGGCGCACAGCCCCGCCAAATTCCACACCGGCCCCATTGCCGCTATGCCGTTTTGAGCGCCGAGGACGAATATCAGGCAGAGCAGCATCATGGTGGTAACCGCCCCGCGTTTCGATTTGAAATACCTGTCAGACACATATCCGGCGGCAACCGTGCCGAACAGCCCGGCCAGCTCCGGAGCGGCGGACTGGAATCCGCTGGCCGACATGCTGAATCCCATTTTCTCGTACAGGTACATAGCGAGCCAGCACATCAGCGCGTACCTTACGAACGTGACGCAGAAGTAAGAGACGCCCATCCTCCAGAGCGCGGGCGACCTCAGCAGCCGGGCGGTCTCGGAGTTTGCGCTCGCAGGGCGCGCCGCCGCGCCTGACGCCGCGCGCCCCCGGCCGTAGAACTCTTCCGCAGGGGGAAGCCCGGCTCTGGCGGGAGACTCGATGTGGAACGCGATGAACGTCAGCGCCACGCCGAACATCATCGCCGCAGGAATGAAAAATGAATAACGCCAGCCGTACCATCCGAGAGCGGCGGCGGCGACGACCCGCGCGACGAATCCGACCGCCTGAAAGTTCGTGCACCAGAACCCCATAATCGTCCCGCGCTCCCGGCTCGAAAACCAGTTGTCCATCGACTTCACGCAGGACGTCCAGCCGGTGGACTGCGCCAGCCCGTTGATTCCCCAGAAAACCAGCAGGAGCGGCAGCGCGGACGACAGCCCGAATGCGACGGTCATGGCGACGGACGCGAGCATCCCGGCCCCGACGAGCAGTTTCACGCTTATCCTGTCGCCTAGCGCGCCGTTCACGAACTGTCCGGCGGCGTACATCGACATGAAGGCCAAATCAATCGCGCCAAGTTGCGAATTGACAAGCCCAAGCCCTTCGCCCACCGCCGGTTTCGCCACGAAGTAGCAATTGCGGCAGAAATAGTAGCCGCCGTATGTTATCCACAGGATGGCGAACGCTCGCGCGCGTTGCGCGTCGTATTTCTTCCTGAGTCCGCCGTCCGCGTTTATGCTTTTCATATTGTTCGTTTCAGACAGTCTCTCGCAGATGTTTTTCGGAAAATCGCGGCTGAAAAACGGGGAGGCGGCGCCGGAGGAGGGGGAGCCTCCGCGCGCCGGGATATCAGGCGCGGAACAGGTCTCCCATCTTCTTGCCGAGCAGTTTCTGCGCGGCGGCGAGAGCGGCCGCCAGCAGCAGCGCGCCCAGAACTCCCATCGCGCTCGCTATCATCCCTCCGTCTCCCAGCCGCGCCATCAGCATGTATATCGCCTTGGTCATCGGGAAGAATTTTTCCTCCATAGCCAGAATCAGGCTGTCGCTGACTTCGAGCATGCTGAAAGCGAAAGCCAGAATGGCGGCGCCGAGCATGTTCGCGCGTATCAGGGGAAGCGTGATGAAGCGGAGGGTGGGAGCGGGGCCTGCGCCGAGGCTTGCGGAGGCTTCTTCGAGGGCCGCGCCCGTCTGCTGGAATCCCGCGTACAGCGCCCTGACCACCAGAGGAAGTCGCCGCACCGCGTACCCGATTACAAGCAGCGGAATGGGATTGACCCTCGGATCCAGCGACGTGCCGAAGAAGCCCTGCACGTATCCGAACGCCAGCACGACGCCCGGCACGGCCAGAGGCAGCATGGCGCACGCGTCCAGTATTCCTTGCCCCTTGAACTTCTTGCGCGCCAGCAGGTACGCGATAGTCCCGCCCGCCCCCATCGTGACTATCACCGCCAGCCCGCTCAACGCCAGACTGTTCTTCACCGAATTGTAGGACATCGGGTGCGTGAACACCTTGCCGTAGTAGTCAAGCGTCCATTCCTGCGGCAGCGCGGACATGAACCATTTCTCGGAGAACGAGACGAGGACGACGCTCACATGTGGGATGAGGGCGATTAAGACGAACACGGCGAGGGCGGCGCAGACGGCGACCTTGCCCGGAACGCCGAGGCGGACGAGGCGGCCCGCTGAGCGACCGAACGCCGGCATGTCCACCCGGCGGCGCGCAAACACGAACTTGGACAACATGAAAAACGCCGCCGTTATCAGCAGCACCGCCACCACAAGCGCGTACCCCAGCGCGTTTTCCTGCGTGGCTTGCACCGCGTTGAATATCTGCACGGGAGCCACCGCGCGGTACTCGAACAGAAGCGGCGTGCCGAGGTCAGTCATCGCCCAGATGAAAACTATTGAAGCGCCGGCGAAAAATCCGGGCATCAGCAGCGGGGCGGTTACCGTCCTGAACAGCGCCGCGCTTCTCGCTCCGAGGCTCCTCGCGGCGTCCTCCAGCGATGGGTCCATCAACGTGAAAGAACCGGAGATGTTCAACAGCATTATCGGAAACAGGTGCAGCGTTTCTAGGATTACCACTCCCCAGAACGGCGACCCCAGCCAGTCGATAGGATTCATCTCGCTGATGATTCCGGCCTTCATCAACAATATGTTGATCATGCCGAACCTGCCGAACACGTACCGTATTCCGATAGCGCCGACGAACGGCGGCAGGATGAGCGGGAAGAGAAGCAGGTTGCTCCAAAGCCCCTTTGCGGGCAGGTCCGCGCGGGAGAGAAGCCAAGCGAAGGCTAGTCCCAGAGCGGCGCTGAGCAAGGTCACCGCAGCCGCTATCATAAGGCTGTTGCCGATGCTCTCGCGGAGCGCGGGGCTTTTGAAGAGGAGTTCGAAAAATTCGAGGGTGGGACGTCCGTTCACAATAAATGATTTGTTGAAGACATATACGAGAGGGTAAAACAGAAAAAGGGCGAAGAAGGCGGCAATCGCCGCGACTGCGGCGAACGCGCCGGGGCCGGGACGCTCATTCGAGGACGACCGCATTGTCCGCCTCCGCGTAAACGCCCGCCGCGTCGCCCTCGCGCCACGTCAATCTTGCGTCCGCTCCGAGAGACACTGAAGAGAGAGTCGCGCCGTTCTTAAGCTCGACCTCGACGCGCACCGAGCCGCCGAAGAAGGAAACCCTGCGGACGACGCCGCGAGCGGGCGCGCCTTCGGGCGCGCCGAGCCGGACGCATTCGGGCCGCAGAGAAATCCTCGCCGCCGCTCGGCCGTTTGCGGCCTCGCCCGGAGCCGGAACCCAGCCTGCCGCCGTCGCGTATCCGAACGCGCCCCCGCGCGGCTCCGCCGTCCCATCCAGCAGATTTGTCTCCCCGACAAACCCGGCAACAAACTCGTTGCGGGGCTTCGCGTATATCTCAGCCGGAGTTCCCGCCTGCTCGATTCGGCCGTTCCTCATTATCGCCATCCGGTCCGCCAGCGACAGCGCCTCGTCCTGATCGTGCGTCACGTACACCGCCGTTATCTTGAACTCCTGATGTATTCTTTTGATTTCCTCGCGCACTTCGACCCGCAGCTTGGTGTCGAGATTGCTAAGAGGCTCGTCGAGCAGGAGCACATCCGGCTGGATGGCCAGAGCGCGCGCGAGAGCCACTCTCTGCTGCTGCCCGCCTGAAAGCTCGGAAGGATACCTCGGCCCCAGTCCGGACAACCGGGTTCTCTCCAAAGCCTCCGCCACGCGGGCCGCCCTCTCCGCCGCAACCGTCTTCCTGAACCTCAAGCCATACTCCACATTGCGCTCCACCGTCATGTGAGGAAAGAGCGCGTATGTCTGAAAGACCATCCCCACGTTGCGGCGGTGCGCGGGCAGGCGGCTCACGTCCCTGCCGTCGAACAGGATTGTCCCCTCGTCAGGCTCGACGAATCCCGCCAGCATCCTCAACGCGGTCGTCTTTCCGCAGCCGGACGGGCCGAGCAGAAAAAACAATTCCCCTCGCTCGACCGTCAACGAAATTCCGTCCACCGCCGCGACGGCTCCGAACCTTTTCGTCACATCCCTGAATTCTACAGAAGCCATATCGCTCCGCCGACGGAAGATTTAACCCGCCACTCCCGCCGCTCTGAAAGATACTAACATCCGCCGCGCGACCAATCAACCCGAATCCATCATTAGGATTCGGGAGCGATTGTTCAGAGCGGATGAAATGCGAGGCGCAAGACGCATTTGCGTAGGGGCGGGGCTTGCCCCCGCCCGGCCCCGCCCGATAACAGAGAAAGGGCGGGGAAACCCCCGCCCCTACGGTAAAATAATGAGTGGCGCTCAAAAACTTGCTTTGTGCGTGAGTTCGCCGCTATGAAAATCGCCCCGGTTCGCCGGCTATATCGACGAATCCGGTATCAACCCGAACGCGTCTTTTAACGGCTGGCAACGCGGCGAAACTGCCCACAGCGTTCGGTTGGCGCTTCATTCTTTACTTTTCATCTTTCATGATTCCGGAAAGAATGCGTTTATTGCCCGCGCGCGGCAATGGGCGTATATTAATAGGGTTTTGATTCAGATGTCGGAGTGAAGACGGATGCGGAGAGTATGCGGAAAAATCGACCGGGCGCTGACTGCGTTTGAGACGGCGTTTCTGGCGACCGCATTGTTTGCGATGGCGGGCGTGTTGTTCGCGCAGGTGGCAGGCAGCGCGATGGGGAAGGCTCCCGCGTGGGCGGGAGAGTTGGCGATGTATCTGATGACATGGACGATGTGTGTCGGCGCCGGAGCCGCCGCAAGAAACGGCAGGCACATCGCGATAACTGTTCTGGCGGACAAGCTGAAGGGAAAGCCGGGAGTAGTGGCGAGGGCGGGGGCGAGGCTGCTGTGCGTGACGTTCTGCGCCGGGCTGTGCGCGGTCAGCGCCGACTTCGCAATGATGTCTCGCGAACTCGGGCAGAAATCGGTCGCTCTCGGCGCTCCCATGTGGATTGTCTATATGGCCCTGCCGGTGTCCGCCGCGATGATGGCGTTCAGGTTTGCGATGCCCGCGTCGGCGGTGGGAGCGCCGCCCCGCAAGGGAGCTTTGGAGGACGCGCAGTGATTGTGGCCGCCGCGTCAGTTCTTTTCGTTGTCCTGCTTCTGGCGGGAGTTCCGCTGTTCGTCACCATCGGCTCGGTGACCGCTCTGTGCCTCGTGTTCGGCGATTACGGGCTGGCGATGGCGGCCCAGCAGATATTCTCGATCTCTGACCGCACCGCCCTGCTGGCTATCCCTCTTTTCATCCTGACATCCACCATGATGGCGAAGGGAGAGGGCGCGCGCAGGCTTGTGGATTTCATCCACGCGCTCGTCGGCTGGCTTCCCGGCGGCACGACCCTGACCGCGGTCGCCGCCTGCCTTATCTTCGCCGCCCTCGCAGGGCTTTCCCCGGCGGCCATCATCGCCGTCGGCTCCATGATGTATCCGGCTCTCGTGACCGCCGGGTACGGCGAGCGCTTCTCTCTCGGACTGCTCACCTCGGCAGGCTCTCTCGGCATACTCGTGCCGCCTAGCATCGTCGTGGTTGTGTTCGGAGTGGTGGGCGAGGTCAACATTGAAGCGCTATTCATCGCCGGCGCGCTCCCCATCGCCCTCATCGCCTCCCTGTTCATCGCTTACTCCTTCTGGGTGGGAGTGAAAAAAGGCGTCTGGCGCGACAGGTTCGACGCCTCCGCCATCGTCAAAAAATTCGTCGCCGGCTTCTGGGCCATCATGCTTCCGGTAATAGTAGGCGGCGGGATATACACCGGGCTTGTCACCGTCACGCAGGCCGCCGCCATCGGCGCCGTCTACGCCTTCATTATGGAGATTCTCTTCTACAGGTCTCTGAAAATAAAAGACATCCCCGCGCTCTCCCGTCAGGCGGGCGTTATGATCGGCGCCCTCCTCATCATCATAGCCGTCACCTTCGGGTTCAACTGGATACTCACAGTTGAAGGCGCGCCCGACGCCCTCACCGCTTGGATAGTCGAGAGCTTCCATTCCCGCGTGGCCTTTTTGCTCGCCGTCAACATCCTTCTCCTGTTCCTCGGCTGCGTAATGGACATCCTGTCCGCCGTCTTCATCACCGCTCCTCTGCTCCTGCCCGCCGCGGTCGCGATGGGCATTGACCCCGTGCATTTCGGCGTTATTTTTATCGTCAATTTCGAGATCGGCTATCTGACCCCGCCGGTGGGGATTAACCTTTTCACATCCGGCGCAGCGTTCAGGAAACCAGTGTCCGAAGTGGCGCGCGCTTCCCTCCCGTTCCTCGTCATCATGCTGTTCGCTCTTGCTCTCATAACCTACTGGCCCCCGCTTTCACTTTGGCTTGTCCGCCTCTCCGGCAATATGTGAGGGGGG
>JAKQBV010000480.1 GCA_029573925.1 bacterium | reverse complement strand
AAGAAATGAAACCTAAACACATAATCGGAGCGGCGATAATAGCCGCGTGCCTCGGCGCGATGTTTTACTTCTCAAAGAACTTCGCGACGCCGTACGTGACGTTCGACGAAGCGGCGAAGGCTCAGGGCAGGCAGGTTCAGGTGATGGGCGAGCTGGTGAAGAGCGCCGGAGCCGCGCTCATCCCGGAATCCGGCGCTTATGAGTTCTCCATCTCCGACCCGGACGGAAAAGTTATGCGAGTCAGGACGATGAAGGGCCTGCCTTCGAATTTCGAGCAGGCCACTCAGGTCGTCGCCAAGGGCGCGTACGAGGACGGCATTTTCGTCGCCTCGGACATTCTTACCAAGTGCCCTTCAAAATACGAGGCTAAAGCCGACGAAGCTTTCCAAAAGGAGCAGGGTGAGTAAATGGGTTTCGGACAAATAATAATATACGCGCTGCTGTGTCTTAACATTCTGACGTTCGTTTACTACCTGCTGTCGATAGACGGAGCGGAGGGCTGGAACAAGGCCGGCCGCGCCGCGCTGTGGGCCAAGGCCGGCCTCTCCTCTCTGGGCGTCTTCTACCTCGGCTCTCTTTTCGTCCACGACAGGTTCGCTTTCAAATACGTGTTCGAGCATAGCGAGATATCTCAGGAGTTAATTTACAAGATATCCGGAATCTGGGCGGGACAGGAAGGCACGTTCCTGCTGTGGGTTTGCTTTCTGGCAATCACCGCGCTCGTCATGGCTTTCGCGATGAAGAGCTATGAAAAATGGACTATGGTCTTTTTCTCGGGACTTGAGCTTGCGCTCTGCGCGCTGCTTATACACGGCAGCCCGTTCGCGCCGCTCGGATGGGAAGCGCCGGACGGCGCGGGGATGAACGCGCTGCTGAAGAACCCATGGATGGCGCTGCACCCTCCGGTGATGTTCTTGGGATACGCGCTGGCGGCGGCCCCGTTCGCGATTTTCTTGGCCGGGCTGGCGAAGGGCGAAACCACGGCATGGACGAAGGCGGCGCGCCCGTGGGCCGTCCTCTCTTGGTGCGTCCTCGGCATCGGCATTTTCATGGGCAGCTACTGGGCATACGAGGTGCTCGGCTGGGGCGGCTACTGGGGTTGGGACCCCGTCGAAAACGCCTCCCTTTTCGCTTGGATAGCCATCGGAGCCTTGCTCCACGGCTTGCTTATTCAGAACCGCAACCGCCGCTTCGTTTTCTGGAACGCGGTCATGGTCTCAATCGCCTACTTCACTGTCCTCTACGCCACTTTCCTCACTAGGAGCGGCGTGTTGAGCGATGTTTCCGTGCACTCTTTTCAGGGCGGCTCCATATACCTGCCCATTCTTGTGGTTTTGATAGTCACTGCGGCGCTCGCCGTCGCGGCGGTAGTCTGGCAAGGAATCAGGATGTCGAAAGACCTGCCCGCCGAACCCGCCGCGAAAACCGACGCGCGGGACGTTCTCCTTTACGGCTCCGTCATTTCCATGTGGATGTTCTTCGCGTTCGTGTTCATGGGCACGAACTGGCCGATTTTCTCCAAGTGGTTCACGGAAGGAACCTCAACGTTTGACGAGAGGTATTACAACGCGACATCAATGGTGGCGGCGCTTCCGCTGGCGGCGTTGCTTGCGGCCTGCCCGGCGTTTTTCATGCGGCGCGCGGGAGCCAAATTGAACGCGGCTCCGTTCGCTGCCGGGGCTGTCGTCGGCGTCGCGGGCGCGATAATCGCAGTCGCCATCGGCGTCAAAAACGCGACCTCCGTCGCCCTCGTGTTCTTTTCCTGCGCCGCCGCCGTCTCGAACCTGTGGGCGTTCGCCTCTTTCGCCGCGTCCCGAAAGAGGAACTGGGCTTCTTACCTCGCGCACATCGGGGCCGCGCTGGTTCTCGTGGGCGTCATAACATCGTCCGCCGCCAAGCGTACCGACAGGTTCGGACTGCTCGAAGGCCAGAGCGAAGAGCTTGCCGGGTTCACATTTGTTGTCAAAGACATACGGCCCTTCGAGTACGGCGACAGCGTTGTGATTGAAATAGGAGGCAGGGGGTCCGCGTCCGCCGAGATTTCTTACGTCAGCGACGAATGGCACAACAAGGCCGTAAACAAACCATACGTTATGAGGATGCTCGCGGGGGACCTCTATCTTACTCCAGTGCAGCTTGCGCCGCCCGACGGGAGCGCGCCGACGGAAGGCGGCCCCGCCGGCAAGGTGATAACCCTGCTGAAAGGCAAATCAACAGTCATAGACGACGTTGAGGTGACCTTCGACGGCTTCGACGCGTCCCGGATGCAGGAAGGCGTCGTGGGAGTAAAACTATCCGCGTCTTTTAACGACAAGGCGGAAAACCTCGTCGCCTCAGTCAGAATGGGGGCTGAGGGCATTGTGTCCGACACGGTGGTTGTCAAAGGCAACGGCTTGCGGCTACGCGCCGTGAGCCTGATGCCCGACACGGGTGGAGTGGCTATTGAGTGGCAACCCGCCGAGAGCGCGACCGCCCCCGCTGTTTCGGAAGCGGAGAGCGACGCCGGAGCCGAGCCAGAAGCCGCCTCTCAAACCGGACACCGAGCGATATTCCAAGCCAGTTTCAAGCCG
>JAKQBV010000086.1 GCA_029573925.1 bacterium | reverse complement strand
ACTGCCACGGGATCGAGAACTATTCAAGACATTTTGACGGCAGGAAAGCAGGGGAACCCGCGTTCACGCTTATCGATTATTTTCCGGAGCCTCCTCTGGTTGTGATCGACGAATCCCACGTGACCATACCCCAGTTAAAAGCAATGCACGCAGGCGACAGGTCCAGAAAAAAAAGCCTTGTGGAGCACGGTTTCAGGCTGCCTTCAGCTTATGACAACAGGCCTCTGACGTTCGATGAATTCATATCGAAGGAAACACAGATTGTTTTCACGTCCGCCACGCCCGGAGAATTCGAGTTGAACAACGCAGGCCGGGTGGTCGAGCAAATCATAAGGCCCACCGGCCTTGTGGACCCTGTCATAGAGAGGAAACCCGGAGCGGGACAGATGCTTGCCCTGCTCGACGAGATTTCTATCGTTACCGAACGCAAAGAGCGCGCCCTTGTGACGACGCTCACGAAAAAGATGGCTGAAGACCTTACAGAATACCTGCTGGAAAAGAATGTTCGCGCCAGATACATGCACGCCGACGTGAAGACGCTTGACCGCATCCAACTGATATACGATCTGCGGCGCGGAGAATACGATGTGCTCGTCGGCGTCAACTTGCTTCGCGAGGGACTTGATATTCCGGAGGTTTCGCTTGTCGCTATACTAGACGCGGATAAGGAAGGCTTTCTTAGGTCGGACGTGACAATGATCCAGACTATCGGAAGAGCGGCAAGAAACGTCAACGGGAAAGTGATACTTTTCGGCGACAAGGAAACTGAATCGATGAAACGAGCGATCTCGGAGACTGATAGAAGACGTCAAATACAAATCGAGCACAATCGCGCGTACGACATCCAGCCTGCCACAATCCATAAGCAGGTGCAGGATAGATTCGAAACTACCGGATATCGAACTCGAGACGCCCGCGCCGGTAGAGTGGCGCTCAAAATGGAAATATCTTCGCTTCCGGACGTCACATTAAAAATCGCTGAACTGGAGAAAAAAATGTGGGCCGCCGCAGACTCGCTGGATTATGAAACAGCAGCGGCTTGCAGAGACCTGATCGCCTCCATGAAAAACGCTGAGGCGTAGACGCGGAATACTGAACCTATGAGAAATATCACTGTAAAAGGCGCGCGCGCGCATAACCTTAAAAATGTCGATATCTCCATCCCCCGCAATTCTCTGACCGTATTCACAGGAGTCAGCGGTTCGGGAAAAACTTCTCTTGCTTTCGACACGATATTCGCCGAAGGCCAGCGGCGTTATTTTGAAACGCTCTCGGCGTACACGCGCCAGTTCGTCGCGGAGATGGAGCGTCCGGACGTCGATCTTATCGAAGGACTGTCTCCCGCCATTTCCGTAGACCAGAAAGGAATGCCGACCAACCCACGCTCAACCGTCGGCACCGTCACTGAAATCTACGATTACATGAGACTTCTTTTCACTGCGGCGGGGCATCCCCGCTGCCCGGATTGCGGAGCCGCCATAAAGTCGTCGTCTCCAGACGCGATAGCGCGTTATCTCTATGAGAAACATGAAGGCTCTTTCGTCGTCATACTGGCCCCGCTCGTTGTGGGAAGAAAAGGCTCTTACAAGGACCTTTTTGAAAAAGTCGCAGCGAAGGGTTTCAGCCGGGTAAGAATCGACGGAGAGTTTCAACGCGTCGAAGAAGACATGTCGCTTAGCCGCTACAAAGAGCACAATATCGACCTCGTGGTGGATCGATTGGACGTCTCCGGCGACAACAGGCGGCGCATGGAGGAATCACTTCTTATCTGCGCCCGGGAAGGACGCGGCTCGATAATAATTCACGATCGGGACTCCGGCAAAGACTTCTTGTTCAACTCAAGCTCGTCGTGTCCGGGATGCGGGAGCGCTTCCCCAAAGATACAACCGCGCCTCTTCTCTTTTAATCATCCTACGGGAGCGTGTCCCAACTGCGGGGGACTCGGTTTGTCGGAAGATGCCGATTTCGGCTTGATTGCTCCTGATCCATCCCTCTCCATAATGGAAGGAGCCATTACCGCCCTGCCCGACTCAAAGAATTCATACGACTTTAAACTGATGGTCGCCGCGCTCGAAGAAGCCGGCATTGACCCGTGGATACCTGTCGGGATGCTCGATGATAAAGCTAAAAGCATCATTATGCAGGGTTCCGAAGGAAAGCGCCAGAAAATCAGATACAGGTCTCCTCAAGGCAGATGGAAGTTTGCGACCGCCAAGTTCCCCGGATTGTCTTCAATTATAAAAGGCAAACTGGACAGCACGGAATCGGAGCGCGTTCGCGATAAATACAGAAGCTTCATGCGTTCGGGCGTGTGCCCTGAATGTGGAGGAATGAGACTGAGGCGTGAAGCTCTCGCAATAAAAATCGGCGACAGAAGTATTGGCGAATTGTCCGCAATGCCTGTCAGGGAACTCGCCGCATTCCTTAAACAATATAATCCCGACGAGCGCGAGCGGCGCATAGGGGCAGGACTAGTCAACGAAGCGCTCAAGAGACTCGGCTTCCTCGAAGACGTCGGACTGTCATATCTGACATTGTCGCGTTCAGCGGCTTCACTTTCAGGCGGAGAATACCAGCGCGTTAGGCTGGCGGCACAGATCGGCTCGTATCTAGCCGGGGTCACATACGTGCTCGACGAACCATCCGTCGGGCTCCACCCTCGCGACGGAGACAGACTTTTAGAAACCCTCGAGCGTCTTCGCGACCTCGGCAACACTGTTATCGTAATAGAACACGATGAAAACACTATACGCAGAGCCGACTCGGTTGTGGACGTCGGACCCGGAGCTGGAAGACTCGGCGGAGAGATCGTCGCCTTCGGCACAGTGGCAGACATTATCAAAGAAAAGAAATCTCTTACAGGACGCTATCTATCCGGCGATATGCGCGTTTGCGCGCAGAAGCGACAGCGAAAAAGCTCCGGCGGAGTTTCTCTTATTCTCAAAGGCGCTTCAGGGAATAATCTTAAAAACATCGATGTAAAGATTCCGTTAGGCGAGTTCGTCTGTTTGACGGGCGTCAGCGGTTCGGGCAAGAGCACGCTGGCCATAGACACACTTTGTCCGGCTGTAAGAAAAGAGCTTGGATTGCAACACGACAATCCGCTGCCTTATGAAAAGTTGGAAGGAGCCGGGGCCGTCAAACGAGTTCTTCTGGTGGACACTTCGCCGATAGGCAAAACTCCGCGCTCGACGCCCGCCACCTATGTCGGTCTGTTCGACGACATACGAAATCTTTTCGCCATGCTGCCTGAATCAAGAGCGAGAGGATATAAAAACAGCAGGTTCAGCTACAACGTTAAAGGCGGCCGCTGCGAGGCCTGCCAAGGCAACGGCAGACAACGGATCGAGATGCACTTCCTTCCTGATGTGTTCATTACCTGCCCCGTTTGCAACGGCCTCAGATACAACACCGAGACTCTCGAAGTCTATTTTAAAGGAAAGAACATTGCCGATGTCTTGAATATGACCTCTGAAGAAGCGCTGACATATTTCGGCAATATCCCGAAAATCGCGCGACGGCTTGAAATCATGAGAGATATCGGGCTTGACTATCTGCTTCTCGGACAACCCGCGCCTACCCTCTCTACAGGCGAAGCGCAGCGCATTAAACTCGCCACGGAATTGGATTCAAACGGCTCCAATGAAACTTTGTATCTTCTTGACGAACCGACAACCGGACTCCACTTCTCGGATGTTCAAAAACTGCTGGATATAATCAACCGGCTTGTTGAGCGGGGAAACACCGTTATCGTAATCGAACACAATTTAGATGTTATTAGATGCGCGGACTGGATAATCGACCTCGGCCCCGAAGGCGGCAATGAAGGCGGCAGAATAATAGCTGAAGGCCCGCCCGAAAAAATAGCAAAATCAAAGAAATCCCACACGGGCGCTTTTCTAAGAAAAGCTATGAAAGATTAATTATTGATTCCGGCGCAAAAACCCCGTGATGTGCGGGGTTGATTTTCAGGCCGCAAGGGACGCCGAATGACGCAGCCGCGAATGGAACAGTCGAAAAACGGGCGCGAGGACGCAGCAGGGCGTGTTTTCCACCCCGAACAGA
>JAKQBV010000084.1 GCA_029573925.1 bacterium | reverse complement strand
CTCTGTTCGGGGTGGAAAACACGCCCTGCTGCGTCCTCGCGCCCGTTTTTCGACTGTTCCATTCGCGGCTGCGTCATTCGGCGTCCCTTGCGGCCTGAAAATCAACCCCGCACATCACGGGGTTTTTGCGCCGGAATCAATTATTAATAGCTGTCATTTGTTCTATACTTATTGAGAAAGTCAGTCAATTTTACGTGCGAGAATAGAGTTTCTGGCTCTGTCCAAGAATGCGGACGAAACACACAAGCAACTTCTAATAATCAAATACGTTGCCGCAATTCAAGATTGTGAACAAGGCTAAGCTCGTTTTTAAAGCAACCTTCAAGTGAAATAGTTGCTGTATATTGCGCGAGCCGCGCAACTATGCGAGAATGTCTTTATGTGATTTATCCGAATCCTTCATTAGGATTCGGGAGCGATTGTTCGGAGCGGACGAAACGTGGAACGCAAGGCGCATTTCTGCAGTGAATAGAACATAGGATTGATGGACAAATAATGCGGCGGCAACGAAGCAGTTCGCCGCTATGAAAATCGCCCGGTTCATCAGCTATATCGACGAATCTGGATTTATTGAAAAGCTTGTCGGGACAAGCGTTTTGACAATAGCCGCCGGCTCAGCCTTGCCGGTCGCGAACGATTATGGAAAGGTTGTGTTGCGACAGCGGATTCGCAGCCGGACGGGGATTGCCCCGGAGAGCTGCCGGTCTTGGCCGCTCTCGCGCATTCTGCCCCGATGAAAGTCGCTCTGGTCTTTCCAAGAGAAACGAACATGGCTACGGTTCCCAACTTGGGCTTGGGATATCTGTCCGCAGTCATTTCGAGGGAAGGCTTCGAAAACAGAATATACCATTGCGCAAAGGAAAAGCTCGACCCCGCCGGCTTGGCCGCTTCGCTCCTCGAATTCGGACCCGATGTCGTCGGATTGCAGTCTTATTCCTTCTTCCACAACAAAGCAAGGCGCGCGGCGACGGTCGTTAAATCCAGTTTGCCCGATACGAAAATAATCATCGGAGGCCCTCACGCTTCAGGGCTTCCCCATTCTGTTCTTTCGGAGGAACCTGCCTTCGATTTCGGTTTTTCCGGAGAATCAGAAATTGGTTTTTCCGCGCTGTTGCGGCTGCTAGCCGGAGACGGAACAGACGAGCGGACTATCCCCGGATTGATATGGCGTGACGACGGAAAAATTAACGCAAACCCACAGCAGTCGGTAAAAGACCTCGACTCGCTGCCTTTCCCAGCTTGGGACAAAATGGATGTTAAAGGATATCCTCACCATGCTCATGGAGTTTTTGCGCCCGGTTTCCCCGTCGTTCCGATGACTTATTCAAGAGGATGCAATTACAACTGCTCCTATTGCGCGGCGAGAACAATATCCGGACCCGGCGTCAGATATCGCTCCCCCGAAAACATGATCAAGGAAATCGAATACGTATATTGCGAGCTGGGCGTCAAAGTCGCGGCGTTCGTCGATCAGAACCTGACCGCGAACCGGGAAGCCGCAATGCGCTTGTGCGATGGCCTGATAAAGTCGGGCTTCAATCTCAAGTGGTACTGTCCGAACGGCGTCTATCTGGACTCTTTGGACGATGATTTGCTGGAAAAAATGAGCGCGGCCGGATGCGAGTCCATTGCGGTGGGAATCGAATCTGTCTCTTCCGGCTCCCTGAAATCTCTAGGCAGAAAAGCGCTCGACTTGAAAGATGTTCGTGAAAAGCTACTTATGATAAAGAAACGCGGCATCGGCGTAACCGGAAATTTCATGTTCGGTTTGCCGGGAGAAGGCGAGAATGATTTCAGAAACACATTCTCCGCCGCCCTGAAGCTGCCGCTAGACAGGGCTCAATTCGCCTTCTTTGCGCCTTTCCCCGGCACTCGCTTTTTTTTAGAGCTTTTTCCGGATTCAACCGCCGACTGGGACGATTTCAATGTGATTGCGCCGAATTTCATTGCTGCTCCCCTGCGAAACAAAGCGCGGCTGCTGATGATTGCGGCCTTTTTGTTTTTCTACGCCCGGCCCGCCGTCTTCTGGAGAAACCTAAGAGAAATCAGGTCGGCCAGACACGCGGTCTTCGTTCTTTCAAAAATAATCAACATCGCCAAGATATTAAAGAAATGATTGGTTGCTGTTTTTTTCTTGGCATGGATATGTTTTTTGGCATACCGCATGTTTTGAACAAACGGCAAATTGTTCGGACTAAATCCAAATGACATACTATTATAATTAAAACAAACATATATATAATATGCGCAGGCGAGGCAATGCGCCTTATAAGCGGCGTCTCAAGAGGTGTTCTGCGTTGACGAACTACAAATTCAGAGTTTGTCTGATGTCTCATTCAAGCGGCGAAAAACTTTCGGCTTATGGATACGGCCCCGCTAAACTTTTAGCCGCAGCCAAAGAAAAGTTGCTGGAACCTGACGTAAGAATTTCCTTTTTTGATTTGAAAGAGAACTTCGGAGACGCGGAACAAGACGTTGAGATTGTCAGAAGTGAAAACCCAGATATTCTTGGATTGTCTGTTTTTCTCTGGAATTTCGATAGGGTGGAAAATATTCTTTGCAATATAAGAGAAACACTTCCTGACACTATTATCGTATTAGGCGGTCCAAGCGCGCCGGGATACGAATTATTATCGAAACAACCATGGCTTCCCGATTTTATTGTGACCGGTGAAGGAGAAGAAGCGTTCGTGTCCATTGTGAAAAAACTTGTCGACGGAAGTCTTAGGTCCTTGGACAGTATCTCCACAAGAACGGATATGCGAAAAAAGGGTCTCTTCAAACCGCAAATATTGTCGCGCGGCGCGCAGTCTCTTGAATCATCGCCTTCTCCATATTTAACCAATGTTTATGTCCCCCCGGGCGAATTAGTTTACATGGAGACTAGCAGAGGCTGCCCCAACCAATGCTCATTTTGTGTCAGCGGAAACGAACAGACAAAAATCAGACTCTTTAGCCTAGACATAATTCGAAGAGAAATCGCATGGGCATTTGAGAATTGTAAAAAAAACATCAATTTCTGCGATGCTGCGCTTAACTACAACAACAAGCGCCTGAAAGAAATCGCTCAAGCCGTGTTAGATGTCGATCCTTCCGGAAAACTGTCTTTCACTTTCGCCCTTCACGCGGATCATCTCTCCGCGGCACAGATAGAAATTCTATCTAGACTTAATATCGCATGCGCCACCATGGGGCTTAACTCGACGAATCCAGCCACATTCGACACGGTAAAAAGATCGATTGATCCGGAGAAGTTCAAAGAAAAAGTCTCACTGCTGAAAAAACTGCCTAACTCCAATATCACAATCATGATGGGCCTTCCCGGCGACACTGTGGATGGATTCAAAAGAACTTTGGAGTATTGCGCGTCTCTGAGCGTTCAAATCAACTGCTTCGAACTGAGAGTTTTCCCCGGCACATTGTTTTTCGACAACGCTTCGCAATTCGACCTCAAATATGATTTATCTGACGGTCTTAAAGCGCTTTCATGCTTTAGTTACAGCAATGACGATTTGAACGCGATGCGGGAATTGTTCAAACAATACGCCGCGTCATCAGAGAAATTTGTCTGCGGCGACCAAACGCAATTTTAGAAAAACCAACGCTCTGGAAAAGCTGCCATGCAAAGCAATCGGTAGATATGAAACCATCCTGACGCGCCGGGCGCGTCTGCCGCTTAAAAAAATTACTGGCACGGACAGCACAACACTCTGAGCGTTGCAATCTGCGCGACGCCGCTGTTGAAATAAAGCGACGCGCTGTCATGTTTTGCCGACGCGCTGGTTGTGTAGGCGGCGCCGTCCACGGCTGCTATGGCGCAGAAACCTGCCGCGCATGATGTGTCCTGAGACGCCCCGGTTAAAGTCGTGGCCGCTGTAAACGCGCAGTTGGTATGCGATTTATCAAGTGAAAGGTTATATGTCCTGTTGGCTGTCAGATCCTGTGTTTGAGATGTGGTGCTGTTAACGAGTATTCCATTGCTTGTGGCCAGCGTTATCGATCTATCCGCGCGAACCGCGTGCCCCGTTCCTGTGGCCTGCGTTCCCAGCGTTAACAGTCCGGAAACGGTTCCCGTTCCGGATGCGTTAAGATTTACCATATACGCCGTGCTGTATCTGAGGGCGGAGGTTCCGAGGGTGTA
>JAKQBV010000074.1 GCA_029573925.1 bacterium | reverse complement strand
TATTTCGCGGCGGTGGGCGGAGCGGGCGCGCTCATATCAAAAAGCATAAAATCTTGTGGAATAATCGCGTATGAAGACCTTGGCGCGGAGGCCGTCCGAAGGCTGGTTGTCGAGGATTTTCCGGCGATTGTAGTCAACGACGTCCTAGGCGGCGACATTTACGAAACAGGCAGAAAAAAATATCAGAGGTTATGACCGTCCGGCGCTTTTCGTTGTCCGGAGACAAACCGATTCGGGGAGGAAATTGCAATGAGCATATTCAAGGCGTATGACATCAGAGGGATAGTGCCGGATCAGTTGGACGAAGCTCTGGCGTATAAGATAGGACGCGCTTATGTGACATTTCTGAAATGCGACCGGGTGGTGGTGGGCAGGGACGCCCGGGCGAGCGCGGACGCGATGTTCGAGGCGCTGGCGCGCGGCATCACCGATCAGGGGGCCGATGTTATTGACATCGGGCGCAGCGATACCCCTATGCTCTACTTCGCGGCCCGGAACGAGCCTGCCGCGATTATGATTACCGCCTCTCACAACCCGCCCGCCTACAACGGCTTCAAAATGTGCCGCGAGAACTCCATCCCGATAAGCGGAGACACCGGGATAAAGGATATGGAGAAAATAGTCCTTGAGGAGAGTTTCGCGGCAGCGACGCGGAAGGGCGAGATAGTGAAAAAAGACGCGCTTGAAGAGTTCGCCGCTTTCACGCGCTCATTCGCGCGGCTGGACGGCGGAAGGAAGCTGAAGGTGGTGGTGGACGGCGCGAACGGGGCATGCGGATACACTTACCCGAAAATCTTCGACGGAATGAATATTGAATACATTCCTCTATATATGGAGCCGGACGGAACGTTCCCGAACCACGAGGCTAACCCGCTGCTGGACGAGAATCTGGTGGATATAAAGAAAAAGGTGTTGGAGACGGGGGCGGACCTCAGAGCGGCCATCGACGGAGACGCCGACAGGTGCATGTTCATAGACGAACGGGGGGAGACGGTGAGGGCGGACGTGGCCGGGGCGATTATCGCAAGAGACCTGCTGAAGACATCTCCGGGCGCGGCCGTGCTTTACGACCTGCGCAGCACGAAGGCGGCGGCGGAAGATATTGAAAATTACGGCGGCAAACCGGTGATGTGCAGGGTGGGACACGCTTTCATCAAGCGACAGATGCGCGAACACGACGCGGTGTTCGCCTCCGAGCTTTCGGGACATTTCTATTTCAAGGCGCACAACTTTACAGAAAGCTCCGCGATCGCTTTAATCTGCATGTTGAACCTCATGTCGGAGACCGGAAAGAAGCTGAGCGAGCTGGCGGCGCCGGTTTTGCGCTACTCTCATTCGGGCGAGATAAATTTCGAAGTGGCCGACAAAGACGCCGTTTTGAAGAAGCTCGAAGAGACTTACGGAGCGGCGGGCAGGGTTTTCCAACTCGACGGGTTGAGCGTCGAACTGGACGGCTGGCGGTTCAATGTGCGCGCTAGCAACACCGAGCCGCTGCTGCGCCTTAACTTGGAGGCGGCCGACGTTAAAGAAATGGAAAAGAAAAAGGCGGAAGTTATAGGGATAATAGAGGGCAAATGACGAAGGACAAGATGGACGCGGACAACGGGCGAGACTCCGGCAAAGAGGAAAAAAAGAAAAACCCCGAAGCCGAGAGCCGCTCTAAGCTCAAGATGCGCCAGCGGGTGGCTCTGTGGACGGGCATCCCGATGACTATGCTCGCCGGACTTCTGGTCGGTTATATGATAGGAATCGGGCTTGAAAGCGTGTTCCATACGGAAAACAATATTCTGCTGGCAGTGAGCGTGATGTTCGGAGTGGCCGCCGGATTCAAACTCGTGTTCGAGCAGATAAAAAAATTGGAGTAAAAATATTGACAGGGCGGAGCTTTTGTGAAATGATTCACGTGCTTGATTATGAGACCTATGACTAATGGAACGAAAACAGCGCAAAACATCATTCATCAAAAATATTACTATATCTGTTTTCTGGGTGACGACGCCTGCCGCGATAGCAATGATACTGTTCCGGGAGAAACTGCCGCCGATGTTCGCGGAGGGGTTTATTGCCGGAGTCATTTTTGGAAACCTCAACCTTTTTTGTGTTGAGCGGTTGGTGAAAAGTCTCATCGGGGGAGCGGACAAAAGAAAAACACGGACGGCTGTCGCGAACGCTGCGGCGCTTGCGGCGATAGTCAGTGGACTTTTGGCCGGATTGTACTATAAAATCTTCGACGGTTTCGGAGCCTTGGCCGGTTTCACAGTGGTTCTGGCGATTATGATGGCGCAGGGAATGAAACAGATAAACAAACTGAAAGAGACTGAACAATGAGCGCGACGACAGCGGCGGAACATGTTGCCGAAGGCGCCGGACAAGCGGCGGGGCACGCGGCAGAAGCAGCCGGACACGCGGCACAGGCGGCGGGCCACTCCGCCGGCGGCGTTCACGTCCCCGAGCTCCAAAACATAATTGACTACATCCTACATCTCAAACATATAAGCATCTGGGACAACGCCTACGGGCACGGCCTGTGGGGCCTCACTTGGTTCGACCTTATCAACGTGGCATTCTCGTTCGGCATCATACTCGTCCTTGCTCTTCTCGCTATAAGAGTGAAAAGCAAGCTTCAAAAGGTTCCCAAAGGATTTCAGGCGCTTGTTGAAGTATTCGTGCGCGGCATGCACAACTACTATGGAAGCATAATGGGAAAAGAGTCCGGCAGGGTGTTCACCCCCTTCGTCGGCACTCTCTTCATATTCATACTATTTATGAACTATATCGGACTCGTTCCGTTCGCAAAATCGCCGATTGCGGCAAACATAAATATGCCGATGGCGATGGCGATATGCGTGTTTTTCCTCGTGCAGTATCACGGGATCAAGCAGAACGGTTTGAAGAAATACTGCAAGCATCTCCTCGGAGAGAAAGCCGGCATCATCGGGTTGGACCAGTTCCTGATGCTGCTGAACCTGCTGTTGCACGTGCTCGGCGAGTTGGTGAAGCCGGTGTCGTTGACGCTCAGGCTTTTCGCGAACATAACAGCCGAAGACGCCGTGCTGGCGTCGCTAGTGATAATGGTGATAACGCTGCCGTGGTGGCTGCCGATACCGTTGCAGGCGCTGTTTTTCCCGCTGGCGTTGCTGTTCGGGCTGATACAGGCGGTGGTGTTCTCCACGCTGAGCGCGGTGTACATCACGCTGATGTCGGCGCATGACGATCACGGGCACGACCACTGAAGATGGAATCAGCTCCTGAAGGCGCGGACAGCGCCCGAAGGGGATGAGAGATAAAGGTAGAACTGAAAAGGGGGACATAGAATAATGGACGCTGGAGCTCTCGTAGGATTAGCCCTTCCGCTGGGTGTCGGCCTTGCCGCAATAGGTTCGGGCATCGGCCTCGGCCAAGCAGTGGGCAAAGCGATGGAAGCTATCGCCAGACAGCCCGAAGCCGCCGACAAGATTCAGACGGCGATGATCATCGGCGCGGCTCTGATTGAAGCTCTCACGATTTACGCGCTCGTCGTTGTGTTTCTTCTCATGGGCAAAGTCTGACGCGCCTTTGAGCGGACTGATCCGCCGCCGGCGGGCGGACGTCCGGATTCGCATTGCAGACGCCGGGGGGGTGCATTGTGCTTGAGATATTTGAAGCGCTGGGCGTGAAGCCCACACAGATAGCCATCCAGATCGTCGGTTTTCTGTTGCTGTTCTTCGTGTTGAGGAAGTTCCTGTGGAACCCC
The DNA here is from genome assembly GCA_029573925.1 of bacterium. Classification (GTDB taxonomy): domain Bacteria; phylum UBP15; class UBA6099; order UBA6099; family UBA6099; genus UBA6099. The sequence goes on along the minus strand of JAKQBV010000074.1, from coordinate 523 downwards.
ATCCTCAGCCTGATGGAATCGCGGGAGAAAGAGGTCGAGGACATGCTCGGCAAGGCCGAAGAGGCCAAGAAGATGGGCGAGCGGCTCGAGGCCGATTACAAGGACCGCATTTCACAGATAGACGACGAAGCGCGCAAATACAGAGATGAAGAATTGAAGCGGGGCCGCGAGATGGCCGAACAGATCATCAAAGAGGCCCGCGACGAAGCCGAGGTCGAGAAACAGAAGGCGCTCAACGCGATCCGCGAGGAGAGCAGGCGCGCCCGCATGGAGCTTCGCGATTATTCGGTCGGACTTTCAATCGACATCGCCTCAAAGGTGCTCGAAGAAAAGATCGACCGCGCTTCTCACGAACAGCTCGCTAGGAAGTTCATCGACAAATTGGATTCGTTGAACTGATAAAGGAATCGGAGAGCGGGGATGCTTAAAAGGGCCATATCCGCAAGATACGCCGGGGCGCTTTTCGCGCTGGCGAAAGAAACCGGAAAGCTTGAGACGGTGGAGCGCGATTTCGCGCGCGCCG
>JAKQBV010000058.1 GCA_029573925.1 bacterium | reverse complement strand
AACTCTCTTCCTCACTGGAGGTTTTTCGGATGACTCAACATAATGCCTCGCTGTGCATAAGTAACCTTATGTTGATCTGTACATAACATAATCTGAACAATAGCTCTAGAATCCTATATGTAGGATTCGGGTAATACTTCGTGTAAATCCGTTCCTGTCGGCTCCATATAAGAAACCGTGTTTAAAGGTTTTTCGCGGTCTAATTTCCAACATCCTGCAGATGAGCGACTGGCCGTAAAAGAGGATAACTTCTTTGTGTTTTTTATTAACCTTAGCTAGGTATCAGCGCGGGTAGACAAGGTCTACGGAACAGGCGGTGTGAGACGGGTCGACTGAAAAGTCATAACACTTGGGATGATTCGTGCGTTGGCAACCGGGAACAGTGTTGTTTCTTGCTTCTTTTTCAGTTGAGCCTGTGCCGGTAAAACCGTCATTGCGAGCTCCGTCCCGCTTCCAAAGGGTGCATGTCCATTGAGTCGCGGGTTTTGGTCCCGCATAGAGATATGCGGGGGCGCAACTGGTGTGGTTGTCGTTCTGAGAATACTGATCGCAAAGCGGATTGTTTGTGGATTTGCACAGACTGGCGGCTCGAGAACGCGCCTCTTGTTCTGTTGTTCCTTCGCCTATGAAACCATCTCGCGAGGAGCCGTCGTTTTTCATAAGATTGCAACTCCAAGAAGATATCGCGGCTCCGGCGGGCAGCTTGTCGGAGTCGTATTCAACAAGCTTAGTTTTCTCATTTATCTGAACGTCGCAGGTAGTGTGAGCCGGGTTCTTTGAATAATCATGGCAATAGGGGTTGTTCGTTGACATACAACTTGTGGCTGCGTTGTTTCTTGCCTCATCCAATGTCGATCCCGTTCCGACGAAGCCGTCTTTGCGCGCTCCGTCTCTCTTCCACAGTTCGCATCTCCATCCCGCTGCATATTCCACGACGTTGACCATCACCTTTTCAGGGATGGCCGGTTTAGGCTGAACAGCCGCGACGGGCGCAGAAACGCTTGCCGGAGCTTTTGCTGCTCCGTCCTTTGACGGTTTCACAGGAAGAAGCTGTATTGTTGCTTCGGGGGCGATCTTCAGACCTTTCCCTTTTTGTTTATTCGATTCCCTCTCGATAATAATCGCCAGATTCTCTTTTCCGGAAACGTACACCGGGCCGACCGCCGCCGAGCATTTACCCTCGTACGCGGCGTCAATCACCTCAATCTTGAATCCTGTCACATATTTGTCTTTTGTTACGGGCGAAAGCTCGACAAAACTGCTATGCGAGTTCGCCGGGCATTTGCTTTCCACAGTGTATGAATAACTTATTGTTGCCCCATCGAAATTCACGCTGTCCAGAGTTTTTATAGTCTTTTCTTTAAGCGCGTCTGCCGCTTTGGGAGCTTGACCGAGGCACAGAACCGACAAGGCGGCCATAATTGCCATCGCGTTCGCTATTCTACTTTTCATATTCAATCTCCTTGCATTTTTCAAAGCAATGATTTTCATCTACTAAAAATTACACTTCATAACTACTTTTGACAAAAATTATATATCGAATTTGTTATCTTTGCGAGCTTTTCATTGCTCTAGATAGTTATAAAAAATGGATGCCTAGTCAGCTATTTCTGATTGAACGGAATCTTCCTCAATATGGATTCGAGGCCTGCGCGCCATTTTTCAAACTCATCCGCATCGAACTGTTTGGGATATTTTTTCACGTGGCGGCCGGCTGCGTCGGACAGGTAAAGCGTCTTTAGGAGCCGGAGAAAAAAACGCGGATAACGGATAAGTTTAAGGAATCCCGGAAGTTTTTTCAGGTTATCCTTCGGCGCTAGCTTGTTCTCCATGTCCCAGTCGATCTCGAACGCGCCGCTCCTCATTATTTTGTCCAAATATGACCTTTCTTCGGCAAAGATGTACTTCTGCAGAACATAAAGATTGATGTATTTGCAGTCCTGATTCAACTTGTAATCGACGTTATATTGCCATAGAGACGCGATGTCGTTTTTGCCCGCTTTCAAGGCGGTTGTCATGGCGGCTGATGCGAATTTGGCCGCGCGCATGGAAGATGATATGCCTGAGCCGTTAAGGGGGTTCGGCATGCTGGCGGCGTCGCCGACTATTACGAGTCCCGGAGCGACAAACGAATCGAAAGAATTCCTCAGCGGGATGCGTCCCCCCTTGCCGCCGCGCACCACTTTGTCGCCGATTCCGCCTTCCTGTTCGATAATCTCGTTAAGTATCTTGCGAGGGTCTCCGCCGGGATATGAAGCTAGGATGCAGACATTTATGTCCACAAGGCCGGGAGTGTCCCGGCTTACCCATTGCACGCCGTCGTATTTGCCGAGCACGAGAATGGACTTTCCTTTGCCGTTCGTGAGGTCTTCCCTAATCTCGCGATACGCAAGGATCGTTTCGTCCTTTCTCAGTTTATTTGCAAAACCGAATTTCTCAGGAACCGCTGATCGTAAAATCCCGTCCATGCCCGAAGCGTCGACAGAGATTTTCGCCGCAATCTCTCCGTGTTCTTCGCCGTGCGAATATCTGACGCCCGCAACAGTCTCGCTGTCCATAAGGGGGCCGAGAACGGTTGTGTTGAAAAAGAGTTCAGCTCCGGCTTTCTCGGCGAGGTCGATCATTCTTTTCGCGAGGCTCTTGCGATCG
>JAKQBV010000049.1 GCA_029573925.1 bacterium | reverse complement strand
TTGTGGATAACGCCGACCTTGAGGCGTTCAACGCCTGCTTCGAGATAAGCGACTTCAGCGGAGCAAACGCGCATTGCGAGAGCAAAGACCTTGACGGCAGCGGAATGGTTGAAATGCAGGATTTCGGAAGGTTTGCGAAGGCCGTCGGCTGCGATGGGACAGTGTGCGGGGAGTTGTGTTTGCCGAAGAGCGAGGAAGCGGGGTTGTGCGGGGTGAACGACGCGTCTTGCGCGGAGACTGTGTGTCGGACAGACCCGGCAACGGAAAAGGGAGAAACGCTAAAAGCGGAACTAGCGAATTGAAAGAATCGCGGAATTACTACATAGGAAAACAATAGCACAGAGAGGAATGAGGAAATGAGAAGAAACATGGCGGCATGGTTATGCGCGGCTATTGTCGCGATATCGGCGGCGGCGGGGAGCGGGGCAAGAGCCGGGGACAATGTGATGTTATATATAAAAGGAATACCGGCTAAAGGAGTTCCCGGGGACACGTTTACGGCGACGATAGTCGTTGATGGGTCAGGAACGCTGCATGGAGTGGACATAGGAATTGCGTATAATTCCGCCGTGTTGAAGGTTGAAGACGGAGACGAAGAATTGCCGGGGGTGAACCTTGAGAAGAAGTATGAATGCTGGGAAGAATGGATAAACGAAGCTGTTAACGAGGATGTTCTCGACGAAAGCATAGGATACGGACTGGGGCAAGGGCAGATTAAATACAACTGCGTGAACGTGGTTCCTGTGGCAATAAACGGAGCAATAGAAATCGCGAATATAAAGTTCAGGGTGATAGGCAACGGAGTGTCGCCGATTAATTTTCGAAGGTCAAAGCAGAAATATCTGAACGATTATGTTTATTTGGAACAAGGCGGGGTGATGAGAAAGGTGGAGCCGGAAAGGCGCGATTTATTTTTTTATTCCGGCAACGAGGACGAGCCTGACGAGCAGTCGCCGCAAATATCCGTGATGTCGCCCGAACCGGGAACGATAAATCCTGTTTCAGCAGACGGCAGCAAAAGAGAAGCGAAAGTTAAATACTCATTATCAGAGAATGCGCGAGTAACAATAAAAATTGAAAAAGAGAATGTAGGGGGAGGCAGGCAGGTTGTACGAACGCTGATAACGGGCTTAACGGTGTCAGATGTCGCAGAAAACCCCGTGAAGAGCATAGTATGGAATGGCAAAAGCGACACTGGAGCGGCATGCGGTTCTGGAAATTATTATGTGGTTGTGGAAGCTGTGGACGAAAGTGGAAACATGGGAAGAGGCGAAGGGGAAGCGCCGATAAGAGTGGAGAGGAACGCGCCGGAAATAATGGTGAGCGAAGAAACAGGGAGAGCGTTATCGCCGAACGGCGACTATGTGAAAGACGAGTATTCTGCGCAGATAAAGATGTCGAAAAAGGGAAAGCTGAAAGCGGCGATATACGACTCTTTAAGCGGAAACAAGATAAAAGAAGCAGACTACGGAGAGGTTGAGGCTGGAGAAGAGAAGCGATTTGTGTGGGACGGAAAAAACAGCGCGGGAGAGAAAGCGACTGACGGCGCGTATAGGATGAAAATCACGGCAGAGGACGCGGCGGGAAATGTAAAAGAAACAACGATAGAACAGATAGTGGTTGACACAGTGGCGCCAGTGATAAAGCCTAATAGCCCTACTGAATGGACGTTGTCGATGAAGCCTGCGATTAAAGCAACGGTTGAAGCCGGGATGGAGTCGTCCGCAATAGATACCGGCTCGGCAAGAGTGAGAATTGACGGCGGAGACAGCTTTCAGGCAGGATTTAGCGGGAATGCAATCACATATTTAACGCAAAGAAATTTGGGACATGGAATTCATGAAGTGACCGCAAGTGTGAGCGATATGGCCGGGAATTACGCGTCCGCTCAATGGGATTTTGAAGTGGCAAGAAATCCCGAAGTGGAAATACTTGGAGGATATCCTGATCCATTCAATCCCAATAAGGACACAGTAAGGTTCTCGCTGAAAAACAAATGGAATAAAACGCTTGATATGGGTTTTGCGGTGTATTGCGGGAACACGAGGGTGTCGCAAGGGGCTTTTTATACAATAAATCCCGGCGGCGCGACGACGATAGAATGGGATGGGAAATGGAACGCGCAAGGAATGGACAACAAGGCGCACGAATGCGCGTATAAGGGGAGATTTTGGTATAGGTGGGCCCCGGCCTTGTTGAGTGAAGAAAGGCTTTTCAACGCAGATATGACGCCGCCGGCGATATCGATAACAGATATAGAGCCGGCGGAGGAGATGGCGTTTATCAGGCCGGGAGCGGAGGAACCGACGCCGTCAAAAGCCAGCTTCAACTTCAGTTACGACGACAATTATTCGGCGTTTGGGGATGCGGTTGCGCGCGCGCGCGATGCGGTTTCAGGAGAAGATGTCGCGAAAATCTTTGAAGAAACTAGAATGCCGCGAGGCGAAATAAGGCAGATTGAGTGGAACGGAACCTTATGGGGCGCGGCGGCGCCGAGCGGGACGTACAATATTGAGACTGAAGTGACGGACGAAGCGGGAAATGTCGCGACGAGAAGTGTGTTTGTGGTTGTGGACGCTACAGGGCCTGAAATTGAGATGATATCCCCGCGAAGCGGAGAAGAAGCGGGAACGCTGGCTCCTGTGATTATGGCGCTGTTGAGGGACAATCCGGGCGGCGCGGGTCTTGATGATAGTTCGATCGCTGTGTTTCTAGACGGAGCGCTATTGCCAGCGGAGTCAATGGATTGGAACGCGGAAACAGGGATGTTGATGTTTCAGGCGGCGTTGACCGGAAACGGACACGCGCTTCAAATAGAGGCGAAGGACCTGCTTGGGAACGAGACGGTTCTGCAAAGGACGATTAACGTTGACACGCAGGGAATCAGGAGCGTGGCTGTGATAGAACCCGAGGAAGGAAAAGTCCTTAGCGGAACGAAAAGCGTTTATGTGAGAATAGACAGCACGGCTGCGGCAGCGAATATTCAGTTGTTGCTTAAAGGTGACGAACAGAGCGAATGGGCGGTCATAGGCGCGGCGCAGAACGAGTGGACGCACACTTTTAGTTGGAACACCGCGCAGGTTGACGGGCAGAACGAGAGGCTGTACCCGGACGGGACATATGAGATTAAAGCGAAAGCATGGGACATGGCCGGCAATTCGAAGGAGTCGGAAGTCGTATCGGTGACGGTGGACAACACGGCGCCTGTTCTGACGGCGATACTTCGCAGCGGCGAAGGGGCGATGGAGGGAGTTCTTTCCAACGCTCCGAATGCCGAGGTTATTGAAGTGAGATTCACGCCTGAGATAACGGAAGCAAACGGATATGAATGGACGATAGAATGCGGAAGAGGCTCGTACGGGCAGGAGAGTTGGGTTCAGGCGTTTAGTGGAACGGAGAGCGTCGCGAAAGGCGCGGAACCGGAAGGGATTGTGTGGGACGGAAAAATGGCGGACGGGACGGCGGCGGAAGACGGAGAGTATGTGTGTTTCGGGCGAGCAGTAGACGATGCGGTGAACGCGTCGAACTATCTGCCGACGATGGCGACTGTGGAAACATCGGCTCCGGCGCTGTCTGTGTTGTCGCCTGAAGATGGAACGGCGCACGCCGGACAGATAACAATGAGGGTTTCGGCGAGCGATGTTTTTCCGGGCGTTGGCAAAGTGGAATGTGTTCTCAGACGAACCGGAATGGATGATGAGCAAATCGTGGTGATGACGGCGGGAGTGGAAGCCGGAGAATATGAATATCTATGGACGACAAACGAAGGCGACGATGGGATTTGGGATGTTATATTCAGGGCGAGCGACCTTGCCGGAAACGCGGCTGAGTCGCAGCCGATTACAATAACGGCGGCAAACGCGCCGGTGGCGGCCACAAACGCGACGGCGACGCCCAGCCCGTTTTCGCCCAACGGCGACGGAGTCAAAGATAGCGCGACGATAAACTTCAAACTGACGTCTGCAGTGGTGGCAGACATAGAGTGGAGCGTCGATATAACGCGGGAAGTGGAAGGCGTAGAAGAAATTGTGAAAAGCTATCCTGCGGCTGTGGCGCTGGGCGCGAGGACGGTGTCTTGCGGGCCGATTGTTTGGACAGGAGACATAGACGGGAGCACTGGGACGGCCGAAGACGGCGTGTACAGGGTTGTCGTGCGGGCGAGCGCGTACTCGAACTATCCGGATGGATTGTTGTCGAGCGGAGAATACACGGTAGCAGAATTGAGAATAGACACGACGGCGCCTGAATTCCAACTGACCGGAACAGAGCCGGAAGATTATTTCAGTCCGAACGGGCCGGGAGCATTCAAGCAGGTCGCGATAAAAGTTGAAACAAGCGAACAGGAACGATTTGAAGCAGGAATAAAAGTGTATTGCGCCGCCGGCAACCTCGAATGCGCGGCGCTGTTCGGAGCGGAGCCGTTGAATTCGCAG
>JAKQBV010000037.1 GCA_029573925.1 bacterium | reverse complement strand
CGCGCGCCGTAGCCGTCGCCGGATTCCTCGCCGGCCATAATCCAGATTGTCGGTTGACGTGATGACATATAGGGTGTCCCGGCGGAACAGGGAGCAGAAAAAGGTGGCAAAACGGCAGCTTTGCTCTCTGCAAGTTAATGTATTCCCAGCCGGGCGGAATGTAAAGCCGCAGTCTCGGAAAGAACACTCCATCGCTGATTTTCAGCTATAGCGGCAAATTACCCCGGCACCGGAACCTCCGTGTCCTCGCTCCGCTGTCCACTAACGTCCATTAACGTCCACAGTCCATCGTCTACTAACGTCCATTTAAGTCCACAAAAGTCCATTGTCCACTGTCCACTAAAGTGTCTTTACCCTGGATGCAGCAGGATTTCAACCAAGTCTAAGGCATTATCTATAAACCGAAAGCAATCTTACTTTTAATGCGAGGACAACAAGTAACATTCGTTCTTCTTTTTTCAGAGATTGCAATTCCGATAATTCTTCAGATTGAGGAAATAACGGAGATGTGTTTATATGGGGTGAAGGATAGAGTTTTCCACGGTGAATATAATAGTTTGGATGTGAATCTGTTTGCTTAGGATGTGCAGGTTCAATGAGAAAATGAATTTTCGAGCTATTTTTCAGCTGAAAGAAACCTGTACAGTCTTTTGTTTGATATGATGATGGCCCTCTAACAGGATAATTGAACGAACATAAAAATTCATTGCCAGAAAAGAGATAACCTTTGCCAAAATGAAGAAAGCGCAGAGTGAAATCGTATCTGAATTGATAGTTTTTGTAGGCAGGTGGTTTCCAGGTTGCGGTATATTTGTCACGCGACCATCCGATTCTTCCGGTCTTGAACGTAAATATTCCTTTTTCTTTTTCCTTGAAAAAGCGCGCGAGAGGCGTTTGAGTTTCTTCAGATACCGCTTCAACGCGCGGGGTCCTTCGAACTTTTCTCCGTTCGAGAGTGTCGCGAGCGTCGTGATGCCGAGGTCGAGTCCCACCGCTCCGTTGTATGCGGATGCGCTCCCAGCGGTTTGGTTTTCTTCCGCGGGAACGGCGAATCCTGCATACGACGAAGAACGCGGCAGAATCGTCTGCTCGACCTCGACTGCGAACGACATGAACCAGCGTCCGGCCTGGAGAAAAATCGTTGTTGAGAGAATCCTGCCCTTGAACCGGAGTCTTTCCTTGAGATGTACCAAGGACTCCATGTTCGGAATCTTCACGGTTCGCGCCTCGTTGTCGAGCGTGACATGACTATTTTCTATATAGAAACTGTTGTGTTTGCGCTTGGAGTGGTGTTTCGGACGTTTTCCAAGTTTCTTCCACCAACGTTCAAACGCGCGCCCGAGGTTTTTTATTGCCTGTTGAGGTGCACACTTCGTAACATCGTACATCCACGGATACTTGTCTTTTTTTAGTTCGTTAAGCATTTTGCGTATCAGGGCCTCGTTCGGTTTCGGTACACATTTGCCGTCCGTGCCGAGGTCGCCTCTTTTGTACTCTTTCCACATTCTATTCCAAGTGGACAAGCCCCAGTTATATGCAAACCTCGCCGTGCCGCACGCCTTCTTAAAATAAACAATTTGCTCGCCAGTAGGGGCGAGTTCGATTACATGTCCGCGTATTGTTTTGGATATGGTCTCCGCCCCCTTCTGCTGGAAAATATAGAATCACAAAGATATTATACAGAAAACAGCGTTTCTTGTCAACGTCTCGATAAAAAGTTCCTTCAAAACGAGGGGATTATTGTGCACATATTTGAGTATACTTGAGTATGTTTGCATATGTTTTCAGCTAACTGTTCACCCCCTCACTGCACAATATATACTACAACACCGCATCGGCGGAGCATGCGCTTTCGTCGAAC
>JAKQBV010000026.1 GCA_029573925.1 bacterium | reverse complement strand
TGCGCGCCTATGTCGCAGCCTTCATTGCTTGATTCTTGCCTTTGGGCGGATAACAACGCCGCTAGCCAAACCGCTGACGCCACGATGCTTCATGTTTCTTGCCGCCTGAGTTCTGAATAAAACTCTTTTTCAGGGACGACTCATTAGAATTGGGGTTTATTCAAGTGATGATGGTAGCAATTGGCACTCAAAAAATTAAAATAATTAAAAACTGCATCAAATTAATCAAACAAACAAATAAAATATGGCCACTGCGACTAGCATATTTATGCATTGCTTAATATAATTAAAATAAATTCACAAAACGCTTGACAAAGTTAATGGCGCGTTTATAATTAGTGGCATAAAGACCAAACAAACTGGTCGAAAAAAATTGAGGAGGAAAGAGAAATGGCGCTGGAACTGGACAAGGTAGGATACGCAGGGATAGGTTTGCTGGCGAAGATGCAGGACCTGATTGAGGACTTCGTGGAAGGCCGCACGGAAGAAGAAGCGGAACCGGCAGCGGAAGAGGCGAAGGAAGTCAACCTGCAAGAGCGCTTCGAGCAGCTCGTAGAGCTAGGCGAGGAACGCTATGACGAATGGATGGACAAAGGCAAAGAAAGCCGCGAGAAAGTCGCCGACAAATTCAAAGAGCGCGCGAACAAGATTTTCTCCGAGATAGGCCTCGTCACCCGCGAAGACATCGAGGACCTTGAAGACAAAATCTCCAAGCTTCAGAGGGCGATCAAAAAGGCTGCGACACCTTCGAAGAAGGCGTAATCTTTCAGATTAGCAGGCATGTAAAACCGAAACGCCTCCCTTACAGGAGGCTTTTCGGTTTTTGGGCGTTGCTCCGTGAAAATCAGCGGTCAGAATGCTCGGCGCAGTATTTCCAAAGCTTCCTCGAACGTTACTTCCTCAGGGTTATATATCAAAGCGCCGTCGTTTACAGCCACTTTTGCTATCGCTTCCAGCTTGTCTTCCGTCACTCCGGCGTCCCGCAGCCTGTTCGGAAGCCCGCTTAACTGGTTCAATTTTTTATTGAGGTTTCTTACGGCCTGAATCGCGGCCCCGGCTTTAGCTCGGTCGTCTCCCTGTATCTCCCGTCCGCAAAGGTATGGCGCAAGCTCGCCTATTTCGCAGGCTTTCTTTGCGAGGTTGTTTTCCATGCCGAATGGAAGCAGGATTGCGTTGGCAACTCCGTGGGGCACATGGCATACGCCGCCGGTCGCGTGCGCCAGCGCGTGAACCACTCCGACCATCGAGTTTGAAAACGCCATCCCGGCGATGAGCGAAGAGTTTGCCATCGCCAGACGCGCGGATTCGTCTTTTCCGTTCTCGACGCATTTCACAAGGTTCCCCATCGCCAACTTAATCGCCGTGATTGCCAGCGAATCGGAAATCGGGTTTTTCTGCAGGCAATAATATGCTTCGATTGCGTGAGTCAGAGCGTCCATCCCCGTGGCGGCGGTGATTTTCGGCGGCATCGTCATCGTCATCTTCGGGTCCAGAATCGCCACGTTCGGATAAAGCCGGTCCGACGTGAAGGCCATTTTAACGCCAGCCTGAACGTTGCTGATGACGGCGACAAGCGTGACTTCCGAACCTGTTCCGGCGGTCGTCGGCACGACCAGAAGCGGCTTCATCGCTTTTTTCAGCCTTTCCGCTCCTCTGAACTTCATCAGGTCGTCCGTCTGTTCCGTAACCACTATGTTTGCGCCCTTAGCGGTATCGATGCAGCTTCCTCCGCCGACCGCCACGAAACAGTCGCAGTTCTTCTGCCTGAACAGTTCGGCCACCTGATTGACCACCATATTGCTTGAATCCGGAGGCGTCTCGTCGAAAATATGGCCTATCTCGCAGAATGAGCCTTGAAACGCGTCTTGGACGTAGCTTATCAGGCCCGCTCCCGCCACCCCTTTATCCGTCACGACCAGCGCTCGCTTGACGTTCAACTGATCCATTTCGTGCGGCAGGTTGGAGAGCGCCTGCTTTCCGCTGATTACTTTCACTGGACAGAAGAATTCATAGAAATCCGATTTCATTATCATGTCTCCCGATGTATTGACTATTTTTTTGCGGCCGCGGCTATGCCGGGCAAAAGCGCGAGCATAAGTTTCGCTTTCAGCACTTGCTCGCTGAATGACAACTTAGGCGCGCGCTTGAATGTTTTCTTTAACACGATTCCGGGATAGAGGTAGGACTGCGCGATGTTCATCGCCCGAAGGACCTCCATAGCGATTCCGATGTCGCCGTGAACTATCGTGCGATGCTGGGCGGAAGCCGTGTGCGCCCCGATTAACCCTGCGAACAGCATCAACGCAGAATCAATGTTCTTGAAATAAAACACTATTTCGGAGTCTTTGAGATTGCCGCCGATATAGCGGATCGCGCCGTTCTCTTTTCTTAAAACAACTGACGGGCCTTTGCTGAGGACGCTGAGGGCGAAAACCCGGCCTTCCTCCCATGTCGATATCTCTTTTTTCAACTTGTCGCAATTTCGCGACAAGTATTCAAACCCTACGGCCAGAGCCAGCAGCGCCACGCGCGCGATTCCGCTCTTAACCGGATAGCTCAGAGAGAACAGTCTGTTCAATCCCATCGGCTCTTGTGCTTTCGGGTATGATATGGCCGCTGATGGGCCTGCCGCCGCAACCCCGCCCGGCCGCATTCCGGCTGATTTGCTATTATTTGATTCGGAGCTCATATATCTCCTTTAGCGTCTTGCGCCGTTGTGCCTCGCTCTTGCATGTTTCTGTTGTCGAACAGTACGCAGCGAAACGCGCGCACATCTTTATTGTCACGCGGTATTATATACGAAAATACAAATGCAACCCATATTTCCACGCGTAATTGCGGATGACAGAAAGATTATTCATGTTTTTTCAAAATCAAATCTATATAAAAAAGAGACCTCTCGGAGTTATAATCTCGTGACGGCGGTTTTGAATTGCGCCGGGATGATTCGGAGGCGGAAAATGAAAACTAAAATAATGTCTGCGATTGCGGCTCTGTTGTTCGCGGCCGGAGCGGTTTCGGGCGCGTTTGCGGGGATATCCGTCCCCGGAGCGGATGCCATTCCTTTGGGCGAATACTTTGAAGCGCAGGCATTGATGGACGGCGCGGCAGGCGGGGAGACAATTAAAATCGTTTCCGGCGCTCTTCCTCACGGACTTCGCTTGACCTCGCGGAACACAATTGAGGGATATCCTGCCGGAATCGAAAGGACGACCGCGCGGCTGCAGGCAAAGAAAGCGGACGGCTCCGCAGTTGAGTCGGAAATAAGTTTCGCAGTGGTTTCAGACGATTTCAGGCTGATATACAAGGAACTTCCCGTCGCGCGGCTCGGCGAGACTGTGAAAGTCAGGCTCGAAGGGCAGGGGGGCATGCCGCCTTACGGGAACTGCAGAGCGATAAGGGCGAAAACATATTTTGAAGGCGCGGCGAAACCGGGCATGAAAGCCCCTGCGGAAGACGCCGCGCCCGCTTGGCTGTCGGTGTCCCCGGCCTGCGAACTCACAGCCGCCCCGGACAAAGAGGCGGTTGTGTTGCTGATTGTCGAAGCATCAGACGCGTCGGGCGCGACGGCGAGCGAGTTCTACGCGCTGCGCTCGTCGGCGGACCCTTCGGCCCCCGGTTGGATGGAGTCCAAAGCGCGCGAGTATAACAAGGATTATCAGGACAGGTTTTCCCCTTATGGTCTCACTCTTGAAATCGACCCCAAAGGAGCCTACCAGCATTACGGCGACTCCGCCATCTGGACGGGAACGTATCTGGCCGGAGCGGCATATTTCTACGCGGTCACAGGCGAAGATTATGCCCGCGCCAACATGTTGAAGTCTCTCGACGCCACCACACGCCTTAGAGAAATCACGGGCGTTCCCGGTCTTATCGGCAGAGCATATGAAAACGACGAATGGGTCGGCCACAGGGATGAGCCTTACATTAAGCCGGACACCGCGCGGTTCCAGTTTCAAATATCCGATGGCCCGTACAAAGGTTGGCGTTTTCTCAGCACTGCGAGCCGAGATCAGTACACGGGCGTCTACTGGGGCAACGCCACGGTTTTCGACTTGTTCGATGAGCCGGAATTCAGAAGAAAAGCCTCTGAAAACATAGTGTCGATGTCGTCTCATATATGGGACAACAGGATGCGCATACAGGACGTGGACGGCAAACACACCCGGCACGGCATAATGTCGGGATACGGCATTCAAGGCTCGGAAGGCGGAGACCTCACTTACGACCCATACACAAGCCCCGCGCGCATGGCCAACGGCTTCAACGCCGCGCTTATACTCAACTGGTTCAATATGGCCGCCACGGTTGCCCAAGACGACGACACGCGCAAACTCTGGCGGCAGAGATATTTGAACCTCATTTCGAAAGACCCCAATCCGGAGACGGAACGTTCGTTCGAGCGCAACTACCTGTCGATACTGAAAAAAGTTTACGTTTACGGAGAGGCTTATAACGACTACTGGGACACGCTATGGTTCAACTTGAACTTGATTCACAACAACTACTTCCACCTCGCCAGATTCGAGCGGCATCCGAAGATAAGAGAGAGATACCGCGAGACGCTACAATGGCTCTGGAAGGACAAAGTAAAAATGGACGACGGATGCCAAGCTCCCGAGAAGAGGCGAACCGAGCATGAAGGCAACCCGCACTTCACATGGCAGTACCTCGGCGCTATGGGCGACCGAGACGCGAGCGCGGTGTTCAACGCCGTCGATACGCTGATGGCGTTTCCGCGCGGGCCTCGCGCTCCTTACATCCCGACCGAGCCTGTCGAATTCAAAACAGTTCCCGGACATGACGACTGGACGTGCGAGCCTGTTCCAATCCAATACCGGCGGCCGCAGGATTTTCAGTGGCAGCGCAGTCCTTACGACCCTCATCTGTCATATCCCGAACACGACCACGGCCGCAACTTCGCCGGCGTTGATATGATTACTCCTTACTGGATGGGACGCTATTTCGGTTACATCCCATCTTATCTGTGACGACGGTCGCGATTTCGACATTTTTGCGATCGCATCTTTTGCGAACGGACATAGAGGGCGGGCATGACTCAGATTGACTCCCAACTCAGCACCGGTCTTCCCGGTCTGGATAACACATTGCGCGGGCTTATCCCCGGAGACAACATCGTCTGGCGCGCGGACACTCTTGAGGATTATGAGTTCTTTCTCGCTCCCTATTGGCAGAGCGCGAGGGCCAAAGGGCGCAAGGTTGTCTATTTCAGGTTCGGCTCTCACCGGCCTCTCGTTCCAGAGGATTCAGGCGTGGATATCGTGCGGCCCGCGCTGGAAGCCGGGTTCGAGAAATTTATTTCCGACCTCCACGCCGTAATCCGCGAGAACGGCCGCGGAGCTTTCTATATCTTCGACAGCCTGACCGACCTTTCGGAGCGCTGGCACAGCGACCAGATGCTCGGAAACATGTTCGTGTTGATTTGCCCTTATCTTCTGGATGTGGAAGCTATAGCCTATTTCGCGTTATTGCGAGGACGCAACTCTTCGGATGTTATCCAGCGCATACACAACACCGCGCAAGTGATAATAAATGTTTTCAGGCAGGGCGGAGAATTGTACCTCCATCCTCTGAAAGTACAGCGAAGGTATTCGCCCACCATGTACATGCTGCACGTGTGGGACGGTTCAGGTTTCCAACCCGTCACAAACAGCGCTTCCATTTCAGACGTAATGATGTCCGCTCCGGGCGTCAACCCCGGAGAAAGCGAAGCGGCTCTGGGCGACCTCGAAAGAATCTACGCTGAAGCAAAGGAAATAAACGAGGCGGTGAAACGAGGAGAGCGGCCTGAGAGCGACGCGGCGGACGCTCTCTCGAAACTGGCCGGGATAACGATATCCCGCGACGCGCGGGTTCTCGAACTGGCTCGCTCATGCCTGACTCTTTCCGATGTGTTGCAGATAAAATCGAGGATGATAGGAAGCGGACAGATAGGCGGCAAGTCCGTTGGCATGCTCATATCCCGCGCCATACTTCGCAAGCAAGGCGGGCGGTGGCCCGACCTTCTTGAAGCGCACGATTCTTTTTACGTCGGCTCGGATGTCTTCTACACATTTATCGTTCATAACGGACTTTGGCACATAAGAGAAAAACAGAAAGACCCTGAAAAGTTCATGGAAGGAGCGGGACAGGCGCGCAGAAGGATGCTCGTAGGCCAGTTCCCGGATTCCATCATTAAGCAGTTCGCGGATATGCTCGACTACTTCGGGCAGTCGCCGAT
>JAKQBV010000023.1 GCA_029573925.1 bacterium | reverse complement strand
CCTCGTTATGTTCCCTCGTACCCCTCTTAGCTTTGAATTTCACGTTTTTCATTTCCGCTGAAAAAAGAACTGTTTTCCTCTGATACAATCAGCCTTTTCGCAGAACGCTCAATCCGCACAAACGGCGGCTCCGGCACATAATGGAGGGCCTGCGAGCTTTGAAATTTGAATTTTTCGCGCGATCAACAAATTCATCAACGATGGAGCGAAAAACGCGACAGGCGCGAACCTGGCCGCGACCGTGCGCAACGGGTGCGATTCCGATGATTCAGTTTTCAAGGTTCAGTGTGCGCCGGGTCGTTCGGACTCCGGCGAACGCATACAAACAACCGTCGCATTTCTATGTAAACTGTGACTGTTCTCCAACCCACGCTTCGGTTTTATCGGAATATTTCACAGTTCTTTTTCATCAAATGTGACGGAAGTTTTAGCACCGTCAGATAAGTCGCCGTCCCCGCCGGTCTGTTCCTTCGCATCTTCCTCTCTCACACGTTTCAGAATGGACGCCGCCCATTCCGCGGGGGTGGTCTTGAGACTCGCGGTGTCGCCTTCGCGGGCGCTCTTCGTGGCTTTCAAATCCGAGAGGTGCATCCGCACCATCCGGTCGTAAGCCTCGGCGGCCTTCACGTCGTCGTTTTTCACCGCCCGGCGATAGAGAACAAGATTCGTGGCCACCAGTTCGACCGCATAAAAGTCGGAAGACTTGTTTAGGGTGAAGTCAGCGTGCATTTGTTCAACCACGGAAAGAAAATCATGCCGCTCTTCCGGGGTGAGAATATCAAAGGCCAGGAATCCGTGTTTTAGTCCGACCGACAGATCGACGCCAAGTTCCTCGGCGGTCTTTTTCAGCTTATTCCGGTACTTCTTTAATACGCTGGATTTGAGCGCGTTTGTAGTTTCACGCGGCTGATCGTTCGGCTGTTTTTTCTTGTGCGCGCCGTGTGCGCGGCAGACGTTATAGCCGGTCACAGCCGCCTGCTCGCATCTCCGGCCCGTGCGTTTACTCGTGGCCGTGCACTGTCTCGTGTTCGGGTGAATCGGTTTGAAAGCCATTTGTGCCTCGTCTTGAGCGGAGCGGCTCCGGGAATTTGCGGTGGATCGCGGGAAATAAGATTTTCGCGGTGTTTATCTTAGTGGAAACAAACGTCCCTATATATATAAGGGCCAAAATCGGGTGTTTTTCTGACGAACATTTTATTTAGTTTATGTTCGCGCCGGTCTGACTTCCGGAATGCTTGTGGACAATTCTGCGAATATGGCATGGGGTCAATTTCGCAAGCGCGGCAATTTCTTTAGTGGGAACGCCATTATTTTTCAGACTCACAATAATCTCGTCGCGTTCTTTATGGTCAGTACCTGTCTCCGGAATCCACAGCATGCCGCCTGTGAAGTATTTTCTGATTTCGCTGACAAGCTCTTCGGGCAATATATCAGCGGCATTTTTGTATCCCAGTTTATGTCCCATTCCGATCACCTCGTTTTATCTGCTTCTCTCGACAACGATTGAAGGGACTCGTGTGCGCGTTTCCTTTGTGCAGACGGCATCACCAGCAGGGGCCGCATCCTTATTTCCATTCTTTAATAATGCGTCCATCTCTCGCACGTCGGTTGTTCGCTCGGCCTCACGCAAGGCATCCTGTCCGAACGCGGCGATGGCCAGATTGTATAGATTCGATATTCTGTCCAGAATTTCAACGAACGTGGCTTCAGAGATTTTTCCGTTCGTCAGCGCTTTCTCCATAACATGATATTTATGGAAAAACCACGCCCAATACTCCGGCGTGAGACGGCGATAGTGCTTCGCATTTTCAGTGACAGTGTTGAGGGAAGACCGGGAATCACTGATTTTTATAACCGTCATATCCGTGGCCGCGAAGATGGCAGTGCCAGTCCCGGATTCCGGCGCTTCAGATTTCTGGATCAGATCAAGATAGCTCATGGCGGACCTCCTTGCAGAAGTT
>JAKQBV010000007.1 GCA_029573925.1 bacterium | reverse complement strand
CTCTTAATCGGTTTAAAAAAACAATACACAGTGGATTTGTTCGGCTATTTATTCGGCAACATTCTCGCCGTGACTTCAGGCGATATCATCGCGGTGGCGGCTATGGGCGCGGTAGTGCTCGGCGTCGTCGCTTTGTTCTTCAAAGAGTTTATTGTGATGTGTTTCGACGAAGAATACGGGCGCGCGCTCAAGCTCCCTATGGACGCTCTCCGCTACGCGCTTCTCGGCGCGATAGCCGTCACTGTGGTGATGAGCATGAAAGTCATAGGCATAGTGCTTATCAGCGCGCTGCTGGTTTTGCCCGCCGCGACGGCAAGAATATGGTTCAATGATTACCGCGCGGTAATCGCCGCTTCGATGGTTTACACTTTCTTCACCGTCATCGGCGGTCTCTTCGCCAGCTACTATCTGAACATATCGAGCGGAGCTTCCATCGTTTTACTTGGAGCTGCGGTGTTTCTGCTTTCCGGAGCTGTCCGCCCGCGCCGCTCGCGCGTTTGACAGTCTGAAGACGAAAACATTATTTCCAGAGAAAACTCGGAGTTTTTCAATCGCGGCAGAGGCGGCTTTGCATAACAAGCTCCGCTGCGGCTCTCTGTTCTTCAGTGTTTATTCCTTCCGTCTCAGCCGGGTTCGACGCGACGACCGCTCCGACACGCATCCCGCGGCTCCTCATCAGACCCACTGCGTCCGTGATGTAATACTCGCCCTGAGCGTTGTCGTCTTTTATTTCCGTTAGCACCGATAGAAGATCGGCAACTTTAAAACAGCATATTCCGGTGTTTATCTCTTTTATGGCAAGTTCTTTCGGCCCGGCGTCCTTGTGCTCGACTATTGCGTCTACT
Organism: bacterium; assembly: GCA_029573925.1. Lineage (GTDB taxonomy): Bacteria > UBP15 > UBA6099 > UBA6099 > UBA6099 > UBA6099. The sequence continues at coordinate 3,807 of JAKQBV010000007.1, read as the reverse complement.
CCGCCCGATTCGTTTCTGACAATTCTGCCGTAACCCGCAGGCTCGGCTAGGATCGCGGTTAGTATCGTTCCGGAGTTGTTCGCCGCTCGGTGGTTCTCCAATAGAGAGCTGATAGTTGGGGTCGTTATCAGCGGGACGTCTCCATAAAGGATTAAGATATCGCCCTGAGCGTCTCTGAATAGGCTCTCCGCGCACATCACGGCGTGACCGGTTCCAAGCTGCGGCTCTTGAACGGCGTGGCTCACTCCTGAAGGAAGCATGGAAATGACGGTTTCCTTTTTATGCCCGACGACGACAATGACGCTCGCGGCTCCAAGTTCCGACGCTCTGTCCAGAACGTAAGACAACATCGGTCTGCCCGCGACCTCGTGCAACACCTTGGCTATGTCCGACTTCATGCGTTTTCCCTTGCCGGCAGCCAAAACTAGAACAGCGAGATTTTCATCTTTCGACATTGATTGTCTCCAGCAGCGATGTCGTTCTGACAGCGCCGTCAGCCGAACATTATTTTTCTGCGCCTTATAGAGATGTTAAGGAGCAGCCCCACGGCTACGGCGTTCACAAGCATAGAGCTTCCGCCGTAGCTGACAAATGGCAATGGTAATCCGGTTATCGGGCACAAGCCCATTGTCATGGCGATGTTGATAATTGCCTGACCGGCGATCATCGCGAAGACTCCGGCGGCGATGTACACCGCAAAAAGGTCTTCCGCTTGAGCCGCTATTCGGACAACTCTGAAAAGAAACCACGCGAAAAGCAGAATGACGGCGGCCCCGCCTATGAATCCCGCTTGCTCGCAAATCGACGAGAATATGAAATCCGTGTGAGACGCCGGCAGAAAGCCCAGCCCGGATTGCGGACTGTCCAGCAATCCCGTTCCCCACAGTCCTCCCGAACCTATCGCTATCTTAGACTGAACAAGCTGGTAGCCGGAGCCGAGAGGGTCAGCGTCTGGGTTTATGAACGATATCAGCCGCTTGAACTGATACTCTTTAAGCGCGTAAGGCGAGGCTGCAAGCCCTGCTGAAACAAACAGAACCAAGCTCACGAAAACAGTCAGCCAGTCGACGCCGCTCACATAAAGCATCGCGAAGAACACAATAATGAACACTAGCGCGGTTCCGAGGTCTGGCTGAAGCATTATGAGAATGAACGGCAATATGAACTGAGCTGCTGCAAGAGCGAGGAAAAGAAGTTTGTCCAACTCTTCGCGGTATCTTGCGAGGTATCCGGCGAAAGTGACTATGAAGAGGACTTTCGCAAGCTCCGAAGGCTGGATGCTGCCGGCGCCGAGGGTGCGCATCGTGGCTTCGCCCTTAATTGTCATGCCGGCAATGAGCAACCCGACCAGCAACGTTATATTCACCATGTACAACGCCCACGAGAACCTGTCCCATAAACGATAGTTGAGAGTCCAGCATGCCACGCCGAGGATGACGGCTGCGACAAGCCACATCGCCTGATTGAAGGAAAATTGCGACATCCAACCCGAAGGGTCTTGGCGGCCCAAAGAATATAGAGACGCCAGACCTATCAAAGCCAACAGCCCGGAGGAGCCGATCAGCCCCGCGTCCAGATTCTTTAGAAAACCTCTCGGCAGCATAGCTTGTTCCGCGTTTTCTGTTCCGTTGCGGTTTCCGTCGCGCGCGCCAGCTTACTCTTTATATCCTACTATGCCCATGAAGTCCGACGCTTTAAGGCTTGCCCCGCCGACAAGACCTCCGTCGATGTCCGGCTTCGACATGAGTTCCGACATGTTGTCAGGTTTTACGCTGCCGCCGTACAGAATTCTTATTGCGTCCGCAGAAGCCGCGCCAAGCTTGTCCGACAGCAGTTTTCTGATAAGTCCGCAGACTTCCTGTGCTTGATCGGAGGTGGCTGTTTTCCCTGTCCCAATCGCCCACACGGGTTCGTATGCCACCACTATCACGGACAGATCGCCCCTGTCGGCGGAAGCAAGAACGCTGCCTGAAACCTGCGTCGTTATAACCTGTTCCATCTTCCCGGCCTCGCGCTCTTCCAGTGTCTCTCCAACGCACACGATTGGAACCAATCCAGCGTCAAGAAGCGCGTTCATCTTCTTGTTCACGTCAGCGTCGTTCTCTCCGAAATACTGTCGCCTCTCCGAATGGCCGACGATACAGCACCAGCAACCGGCTTCCTTTAGCATTCCGGGAGACACTTCGCCGGTGTACGCGCCGCTCGACTTCCAGTGCGCGTTCTGCGCTCCGAGCTTGATGTGCGGTTTGCTTTCGGCGGCCGCTCTCCACGCGCTCATCAGCGTCAAGGGCGGGCAGATTGCCATCTGACGCTTCTCAATAATATCCTGCGAAATCTCGAATTCGTCCGCAAACTTCTCCACTCCTGCCACATCTCCATTCATCTTCCAGTTCCCTGCTATTAAAGGCATTCTCATTTCATCTATCCTCCATTATTGTTGTGTTTATTTTCGTTCTCAGACGCCGCGATGATGTCCGATGTATAATCTGCGCCGCGCTTTGAATTTTAGCACATAATTTCACTCATCAAAAGCGCAACATTGTAACAAGACAAATTTACGCGCTTCTGAAACCATATAGAAATAATATCTCGAAAATAAAACGATAGTTATTTCCGGGTTTTTGCCGTTTTTGCGCCTGACACTGCCATTGCCGCGCAAATTAGAAGTCCTCCTATCAGCGTCCGCGCCGTGAGAGGCTCGTTGATTCCCGGATAGAAATTCGCGACTATCGCCGCGAACAGCGGCTCGGCTGAGAATATCACCGCCGCGCTTATCTCGGAGATGCTTCGCTGGTATCGCGCCTGCACAGTGAACGTGTACGCGCTTCCAAGAACGGCGCAGAACAAAATTGCTTTCCACGAAGCAAGGCCTGCGGAAAAATCCAGTCCGCCTGCGGTGAAAAATCCGGCAACTCCGCATAATATCGCCACGGTCATGGCCTGAATTGCGGAAAACGCCTCAGCGTCAACGTCTTCCATCATTCTTCCCATCGCCACCACGTGCAGGCCGAATGTGAAAGCGCATAGCAGCGTCCACCAGTCCCCAGCGTTGAGCGAAAACGGAAGCGTAAATGTCAGAATTGTCAGTCCGGCCAACGCCATAATAACCGAAATCGTCTGAGCGCCTTCGGGCGCTCGCTTGTCCAATATTGCCACGACCGCTGGAACGACAATAATGTACAGCCCCGTTATGAACGCCGCGTTGGAGACAGAGGTGTATTTTATCCCCAGCGTCTGCGCCGCGAATGAGAGCGCAAGCAGCGCCCCGATTCCGACTCCTTTGATGACTGTGGCTTTCGAGCATCTTATAATTCTCTTGTAATACATCGCGCACAGAAGAACCCCGGCGGCGAAAAACCTGAACGCAAGAAATGAAAGCACATCGAGCGTCCGCATCGCCTCTTTAACCACCGGGAACGTGACGCCCCAGAAAAACACTCCGAGCAGAAGAAGCCCTCCGGCTAGAGCGGGCGACGCTTTTTTCATTCTCGTGGCTCCTGTAGCGACACAGAGCGGCGGTCTGAGGGGGCGCGCATTTCATTTAATATCGAAACAGCTTCCACAACATCTCCGACGGTCGCGAAGTCGAATAGAATAATGTTGGGACGTCTCCCTGTTACTTTCCAGCATCTCGCGGCGCGCCCAACAATAATGTCTTTCTTGTTTGCTTTGGCGGCTAGGGTCGGCATCGCGTACGGCGCGGTCAGAAAATGAGAAAGTATATAAACCTGACGGTCTTCCACTGCGTTTCCGCACTCAAATTGCTTGATAGTTTCAGCATAATAAGGCGAAGCCCATGCGTGTTCG
>JAKQBV010000001.1 GCA_029573925.1 bacterium | reverse complement strand
TACTTCTTGCGCGAAATATCGCCAAAAAAATCGAATCCGATCTTTCTTATCCCGGTCAGATAAAGATTAACGTGCTTCGAGAGACACGAGCGATAGACTATGCCAAGTAATTAGTCACATCACATATAGGCTTAGAAACCAATGACCGCCCCCGGAGATATTGAAAAACGGGGCGGTTATTTTATGTTTTGAAATTGATGTTGACGGATATCGTCGATCAATTCAGATTGCGACAGTCCGCGGCATGCTATTTGGTGGTAATATTGTCTAAGTGAAAACAAACGAAGGGGCGATGAGCATGAACGAAATCGAATCCGAAGACCGGATGAAGTGGTGGCGGGAAGCGAGATTCGGAATGTTTATACACTGGGGGCTTTATTCGCTTCTCGGAGGAACTTGGAAAAACATAAGGGCGAACAGTTCTCCTTCCGAATGGATAATGGCGTCGCGTCTGATCCCGAAAAATCAATATAGAAAAACAGCGCGCGATTTCAATCCGGTTGAATTTGACGCGCGGACATGGGCTGAACTCGCTGTTTCGGCGGGCATGAAATATTTGGTCATAACCGCTAAACACCATGATGGTTTCAGTATGTACCGCACGAAACTGTCCGATTACAACATATATGACGCCACGTCGTTTAAAAGAGACCCGCTTGCCGAGTTGGCGGAAGCCTGCCGCAATGTCGGACTGCGATTCGGCATTTACTATTCGCAATTGGATTGGAACTGGGGAGCTCTGCCCGCGCCGTTGGGGTTTATTTCGAACTATCCGAAATATTTGGATTTCCTAAAAGGGCAGTTAAGGGAATTGCTCACAGGTTACGGAAAAATATCCGCGCTCTTCTTTGACGGCGATTGGATGGCTCAATGGTCGATGAAAGATGGGCGCGACGTTGAGCGCATGTGCCGGGAACTCCAACCGGGTATCATCATCAACGACCGTGTTGGAAAAAGGACGATAATGGATTCTTTCGTGGCAGGCAAACCGCTTGCCGCTCACATGCCGTTTTTGAAGATACGGCCGCGCGAACGACTTGGCGATTATGTGACTCCCGAACAATACGTGCCGGGCAGTCCTCCGGAAGGAGATTGGGAAACATGCATGACCATGAACAATTCTTGGGGATATAAAAGTTTTGACAGCGATTGGAAGTCGGCAGGCGAGTTGGTCTCAACATTAGTCGGGGCCGCGTCTGGAGGCGGTAATCTGCTATTAAACATCGGCCCGGACGGAAATGGCAGAATACCGGCACAGAGCGTGACAAGGCTTAATGAAATCGGAGCATGGCTCAAGAAGAACGGCGATTGTATATACGGAACTAAACCTTGGAGGAAAAGTTCCGAAGGCTCAGATGTGCGTTATACGGAAAAGAACGGGAATCTATTCGCGATAATCCGAAATTTGAACAGGGGAAATATTGTCAGGCTTGTCGAACCGGTTGCGTCGAACGAGACAAAAATCTTCATGCTAAGCAGTGGAACAGAATTAAAGTGGAAGCATGATAAAGGCGCTATTATTGTGGAACTTTCAAAAGAAGACATGGACGATTGCCGGCTTCCGGTGGTTTTAAAATTGAGCGGTACGGGATGATTGATAAAATCTCGATGCTGCGATTTGCTGAACTAGATCAATCCTGCGATAGTCATTATTCCTTTTCGTATCATCATCACGCCGAACGCGCACAGCACGAGGGCCATGATCTTCGACATGGCGCGGGAGCCGTTTTCTCCCAGCAGTTTCAAAACTGTGTCGGAGAAGTAAAATACGACTCCGGCAACAAAGAAATTCAATAGAATCGATATCAGCGTGGCGGGCAGGCCGTAAGGCTTGTTTATGATTATTGCGGTGGCGAGAACGGCAGGCCCGGCAAGCAACGGCGTGCCGAGAGGGACAACGCCTATTGTCGGATCGGCGGTTACTCTCGCTTTTTCCCTCGAAATAAGATCGTGAGAAGCGATGATGAAAATTATAATTCCGCCCGCTATCATGAAGTCAGGTATTTCAATTCCTAAAAAATCGAACAGAGCTTGACCGACGAAGAGAAAAGCTACGGTTACTAATGTGGCAGTAATAACGCTTTGCACTATAAGTTTTTTCTTTGCCTTCCCTTTGATTCCGCGCGTAACATTGATAAAAAAAGGCGTTACGCCGACAACATCGACCGCCACAAACATCGGAATAAAGGCTTTGAGAAGATTCTCCAGAAATTCCATAACCGCCGTTCCCGCCTTTTCAATCGTTACTGCGCCGCAGGATAATAAATGCGGACGCGTATTTATATCGTAATGATTATAAATCATAATAGTTTCCGTAGAGGTGGCGGAGATGAGAATTATTTTCATGGGCACTCCGGAATTTGCGGCGGACAGCTTGCGCGCGATCATCGAGGCCGGAATGGATGTGCAAGCGGTCGTCACGCAGCCTGACAGACCCAAAGGCAGGGGCAATCTATTGATTCCATCTCCTGTTAAATCTCTAGCGTTAGAAGCCGGAATTAGGGTTTTGCAACCGTCTCGCGCAGAAGAATCAGCGGAAATACTAAGAGAGATCGCTCCGGATTTCATCGTCGTCGTGGCATTCGGGCAGATTCTGCGACGCGTTGTTCTTGATATCCCTAGAAAAGCAACCGTTAATGTTCACGCTTCTCTTTTGCCGAAGCTCAGAGGGGCTTCTCCTATTAACAGGGCGATAATAAACGGAGACAAAGAGACCGGCGTGACGACGATGTTGCTTGACGAAGGCATGGACACAGGAGACATGTTGCTGAAAGAGAAAACGCCCATATTGCAGGACGACACCGCGTCCGCGCTTCATGACAGGTTGGCGGAGATCGGCTCGCGGCTAATAGTGGAGACCCTGAATAATTTTGATTCTATAACTCCGGCGCCACAGAACGAATCAGAAGCGACATACGCCCCGAAGCTGACGCGAGAAGACGGAATAATTAAGTGGAGATCCGCTGCGGTTGAGATAAGGAATCTGGTGCGCGGTTGCGACCCTTGGCCGGCCGCCTCGACATGGCACAATGGCGCTGCTTTAAAAATTCTCAATGTGGACGCTCTAGATTCAGCTTCAACAAACGCGGCCCCCGGCGAGATAATCGAGGCGGCTGGTGGGTCCCTGATAGTCGCCGCCGGTTCGGGCGCGGTTTCTATCAGAGAGATTCAACGAGAAGGAAAAAAGCGGCAACCTGTGGAATCGTTCTTACGAGGCTATTCGATAAAAACGGGAGACAGGTTTTTACAGAATGCCTGAAGACATAGAACCTAAGAAAATAATCAAAAGAAAGAAATCTCCTGAATACTGGGGCAGACGGGTCGCTTTCGAGACACTGAACAGAGTGATTCAAGGCGGCGGATTTTCAAACATTCTTCTGGCTTCAAATTTGAACCGGGAAAGGCTTACCGAAAACGATAAAAGGTCGGCCACGAATCTTGTTTACGGCGTATTGAGAAACCTGACGCTTATTGACGAGGTCTTCAGAGCAAAGACCGCTCGCGGCGCGCTCGATATGTCCCCGGCTCTTTTAAACATCGGCAGGATGGCGATATATGAGATAATGTTCATGGTCAATGTTCCTCAGTATGCTTCAGTTTCCGAATATGTGACTATGGCGCGCCGCGAAGCAGGAGCCGCAGAGGCTGGTTTTCTCAATGCCTGTTTGCGGAAAACCCGTCGCAACGATTGGAACAGCGTCATCACCGGGATAACCGATCCGGTGGAGCGAACGGCCAAGCTTTACTCTCATCCGGTGTGGATGGCTCGCGCTTTGTCGGACGCCTACTCGATTGAAAAAACGAAGCAGATTCTTCGCGCAAACAACAATCCTCAGCCTAGCTACTTCAGAGTCAATGTTAAGCGGATGTCGGTGGATGATTTTATGACCGCGTCAGAATATAACCACAGGGGATTCGAGAAATCGGAAAGCCCGCGCGCTTGCGTCATGTTTCAACATGGACGCGGAGGATTTCCGGCGCGGGAATATGAGTCAGGCTGGCTTACTCCGCAGGACAGATCGACCCAGTTTATTCCCTATTATCTGGCTCTGGAAAAAGGCGACCGTGTTCTTGATTTGTGCTGCGGTTCAGGGATCAAGACCTCGCAGATAGTCGAGATCGCGCCTGAAGGAGTCGAAGTCACGGCTGTCGATCGTTTTTCTCATAAGCTGGCGTCGTTGGAAAACGAACTAGATCGTCTCGGACTTCCTCGGATTGCGACTGTGGAAGCGGATATAACGGATAGGCCGGATCTAGGAGAATTCAATAAAATTCTATTGGACGCCCCTTGCTCGAACTCAGGAACGGTCAGGCGAAGGCCTGAGATAAAATACCGATTGAGAGAAGCGGATATCTCAGAGTTGACGGCTGTTCAGGACAAGCTATTAGATGCCGCTTCGGCATACGTGTCTTCCGGCGGGTCGCTTGTGTACTCGACCTGCTCGATTCTGCCTATCGAGAACGATTGTCGAATTGAGGGTTTCCTATATCGACATCCTGAATTTGAATCGGCTACAGGCGAAATTGAATCTTCGCTTCGTTTTGTTTCTCCGCGCTCTCATTCAGACAAATATGGCGCGACATTTTATCCGAACTCGACAAACGGCTGTGGAACATACGTTTGTGCGCTCAAAAAAAAACGGTAATAACTCATATCTTCGACTATCCGCATCATTCAGCATGAAAATCGGTTTTATCGCGAAACGAGCGGGATATTTAAGCGGAAAATTGAGTCTCAGGTGTACTAATCCGTCAAAATATCTTAAAATCTTTTCACTGGCTGTAAAAATTGATCGATTGCGGAAGAACTTCTATGATAACCGGCAGGACAATAGCAGGCAAATATCAGATAACTGAGTTGCTGAGACGCGAAACTTACTATGATGTGTACATTGCAAGGGTGGCAGGCTCTGAAACCCGAGTGATTTTGAAATGGTATAGGAGCGAGTTGATAGAGCGTGGAAAGACTTTCGAAAAAATCAAATCGTCGATGGAAGACATCTCAAAGCTGAACCATCCCCGCGTGGCTCCGCTGAGAGATTTCGGCGAGGATGAGTCGATATATGTGACGGAAGATTTTTACGACGGAGCTCCACTGGCGGATGTCCTCGGGAAGACGAAAGGCAATGGAATAAACGCGTTGCGCGCGTTAAACCTCGGCATAAAGATTGTCGAAGGAATGAGCGCGGCGCATCTGAAAGGCGTAGTTCACGGACAGTTTTCTCCGAGGTCGGTGATTGTCGCCGGAGATTTAAATCCTAAAGTGGTGGATTTCTTTATCCTGCATAGATTGTCATCTGAACTTAAAACATCAGCCGAGTTCCAAGGCAGGGACATCAGGTACTGCGCGCCCGAAGTGATCTCTGGGGGGAAGCCTGATTTCAGGTCGGACGTATATTCCGTAGGCGCGAGTCTGTATGAGTTGTTGACAGGAAAACAGCCGTTTGACACTGAGAACGCGCTTTCTATCGCGCTTGACAAGGTGAGTTGCGAGTTGAAAACCCCTCGCGCCTGCAATCCCGAAGTGCCGAAGCTTCTTGAAGCGGTAGTCATTAAGTGCATTAAAAGAGACCCAGATGCTAGATATAAAAACGCCACGGATCTGTTAAACGAGTTGTATTTGTGCAGGACTGCAATTGTTCGCGAGGCCAACGCCGAGAAAAACGCGGCGCATGATGTCGACGGCGCGCCTGCGGCGTCTGCCTCGGCGCAAGGGGAAGCCACTCTTGGCCGGGTGGCTCAAAGCAATATGGCGAAAACCGGCGGCGCGCCAGATGCTAGCTCGGCTTTAAACGATCAATCATCAGGCCAAAGCCGCGCCACTTCCGATTCGTCAGATATTTTCACCAAAACCTCAGAATCCGGAGAGAGTGAAACTTCGGTTGGAGGTCAGGCGATGGGAACAAAGAGACAACTCCCGAAGGGCTTCACCGCTTTTGCGGTGTCGCTTGGCGTCTTGCTTGCTATTGTGATTATTCTGGCCAAGGTCGCCTCCAACTTTTTTGGCGGCAACCCTGCGGCAAGCTCTGTCGTCATTCCTAATGTTATAGGAAAAAGCGTGTTGGAAGCGAAGTCTGTTCTCGGAGCAAAAGGGCTTGTCGCGGTTATCTCTGGCAAACAGAACAGCGAAGAAATTCCTCGCGGTTATATCATGAAGCAAACACCCGAAAGCGGCGCTAGGGTTAGGAAAGACAGGGAAATAGAACTTATTGTGAGTTCAGGGCAGCACAGGGCGGTGGTTCCGAAATTGGAAGGACTCACCATTGAAGACGCTCGTTTGATTCTCGAAAAGGCTCAATTGACCGTCGGCGATATTGTTTCCGAGTACAGCGAACAATATGGAGAAGGGTTCGTGACCGGACAGACGCCTGAAGCCGGAGAAGAGCGATACGCTGGCTCCGCTGTGAATATCAGATTGAGCAGCGGCCGTATGGGCAAGCTTTACGGCATGCCGCCCGTCACTAACATGGCAATCGAAGACGCGCGCGCTTTGCTGGAAATGAACGAAATAAGAAACATTGAAACAAAACACATAGACACATCTTACGCCGGAGACGGCAGGGTTGCGGCCCAGAGCGTTCTTGAAGGCACAAAAATCCCAGCAAACCAGAAAGTTACTTTATTCTATGCCCGACAGCCTGAAAGGTCTTCGCTCAATTCGGTTCTCGACGACCCGACCAAGGGCGTTGTCAATATCAAAATATCTTCAGAAAATGAGAGTCAGGAAGTTGTCGTCATGGTGTACGACAGGAGCAACGCGCGGGAAGCGTACAGAGCTTTTCATGGACCCGGCGATGTGGCGCAGGTTCCAGTCTCAGGTTACGGAAAATTGCACGTGCTGGTTTATATAAACGGCATTCTGATCACCGAGCAGACCTTGTAGGAATCGCTTCTAAAGATTCATCGGAGGAATTAACATGAATAGACCGACACTGTCAGCCTCGCTTCTAAGCGCAGACTTTATGTGTTTGGACACCCAGCTTAGGGAGCTATCCGAAGCGGGAGCGGACACTCTTCACGTCGATGTCATGGACGGCATGTTTGTTCCGAATATATCGCTCGGTCAAGTTGTTGTAAAATCCATCAATGAGAAAACGCCTCTGCAGATGGATGTTCATTTGATGATAGAAGCCCCGGAGAGATATCTGCGCGAGTACGATTTCGACAACGTCAAAAGTCTGGGCGTCCATCCCGAATCAACTCCTCACTTGGACCGCGCTTTGCAGATTATTAAAGATATGAAGAAGGAAACCTGCGTCGCCCTTAATCCTTCCACTCCTTTGAGCGCAATTGAATGGGAGCTTGAAAAAATCGATATGGTCATCATCATGACGGTCAATCCCGGATTCGGCGGACAACGGTTTATGCCTGAAATGCTGCCAAAAATTGCGGATTTGCGCAAGATTATAGACGGCAGAGGTTTCGAAACTGTTATAGGTGTCGACGGCGGCGTTTCCAGCGAAAACATCAGGATTATTTGTGATTCAGGCGCTGATTATGTTGTGGCCGGCAACTATTTGTTTCATAGCAAAAACTCAATCAAGGAAGCCGTTGACGAGTTGTGGAACCAGTTGAGATAATTCGGTTTGCGATTTCAATTCCCGAGCGCTAACAGATAGATTCTCACTTGAGAATTCATATATGCCAACTTGAATATTTCGGGATTCGCATCGGCCCATTCGCGCTCTATCGGGAACCCCGCTTCGTCGTGTTTGATGTGTGGTAAATCGTTGGGATGAAGCGCGCTCACGTGAAGTATGTCGATCCGCTCTCTTTTAAGCCTTTCAAGCCATGTGTTGTAATTCGGTTTTCTGCGGCAGAAGTCTATCCTGTCGGTTGCCGGAACGGAATATCGTCCTTCTTCCTTGACGATTCTCAGGCAATCATGAAAAAGAGGGGCATCCCATTCCGTGATTGGAACATGAAGGAATGTGTTCTTCAACATCGGCCCGCTAAGTCCGTAATTGATGTCTGTTCCGGTATATGCCAAGCGCAAAGAATGTCCGCGCGTGGATTCGTGAAGCGCATGCCATGAGCGGCCAAGAGCGAAACCCGCGTAGTATTTATATTGATAAGATGGATACGCTGATGAAGTGAATAGCAACGAAACTGCGGCAAGGCACGCGAAAAACGCCAAAGCAATCTTGCCGTGCCTAACTATTTTTCCCACATATATTGAAATGACTATTACGGACGAGATTCCGATGGATGCAATAAACAGGATCGCGGCTCCGGGCGACATGGCGGCATAAATGTCGTTTGATTTGGTCGCGAGTCCCGCGATATGCGCGGCCAGTTGCGCGTGGAAACTGTTTCCTCCGCTGAGAGCGCTTGCGAATATATTGATAAACCCTGCCGCTAAAACAATGAAATAGAATATTCGTTGTGCCTTTCCGCCGAGTTGTCCCCCAATCCACGCGACGCTGACACAAGCAAACATTATCGCGCTAAACGCAAATCTGACTTCCTTGTTGTAAGGGATCACGCAATAACAAATGACAAAAGCAATAATTGGAATAACAGCAATCGCCTTAACCCGCAGATGCCCCCTCGATTTAACCAATGCGATCGCGACGCATACGGCAATAAACGTCAATGCGGTCCAGCCGTATCCGTATGAGAGCAATGACATCCATTCTTGGATAGAATCCGTATGAAAAACAGATTGATTCATAGTCCATCTGGAGTATGCTCCGGGAAATATCTCTTTGCCGAGCAAAGATACTGAAAGAGGAAAGACGGGATTTTCGGCGATAAGCCAGTTCCTAAGATAAACAAATCCGCCCAGCGGAGCTGCGACGGCGGCTCCCCACAAAAGAGAAAACCATTCCCGGCGAGTCGCTATGAAGTATATAAACAAAGGAAGCGCTATCAATAGAGTGAAAACCAGCGCGATTGTTTTTGTTCCGATAAAAAGGCCCAGCGATAGAAAAGCAAAAAAAAGGTTTGCGCGGTTGTTAGGGTTGTCCGCCCATTCGAGAAGAAAATGAATCGCGCAAATGAACAGAGAGGAAAAAACAATATCAGACTCAGAAGACACGGCCTGATGCAGAATGATGGGGATGAAAAAGAGAAAAGAAGCCGCAGCGGCGGAGGAGGATGCAGGCGCGCCGAGAGAGCGCGACATCCTGTAAACTACTAATACCGCAACAATCAAAAACAGCCATTGAACCGAGTTAGTCGCAAAATCCTGTCCTGTCGCCATCATCAAACGCATATATATCAAGCTGACATTAATCGGAAAATATGTGCCTCCTTGATCTCCGAAAGGCACTGTGACAGGAGATATTTTATTATTCGAAATCCATGACGCCGGAAAGCTCAAATGATACACGAAAGCGTCCCATGGGGGAGGAGGAGACGACACTGCCCATAATAAAGACGCCGTCGCGAATAAGGCGGCAATCGCTGCGATAAATCCGAGCGCGGGAGATAAATGCGTTTGTTTTAACGAGGGCGCGTTCGCTTCGAATGATAAAGCGTCTCGCCTGAATGCGAACGCGATGGCAAAAAAAATAAAGTCGGCTGTATAAAGGCTAAGGCGGTTCAAGCTGTCGGCGATGGAAAAGGCTACCGATGAGGCAACAAACCATGCCGAAGCGATTAAAACCATCTGCGCTATCGCATCTGCCGCATTAGCGAAGGGGTCGAGCTTTTTCTGAATGAAAAAAGCTCCGCCGAAAACTGTGACGATAGTGAAAATCAATCCGATGGAGCATTTTAACAGTTCTATCGAATCAATATTCATTTAACCGCAACCCCTAGTTGTCTTTCATGTATTTTAACATATTCAGGGCCGCAATTGCTTCATTATCATCCGGCGCGTAAACTAGGACGGCTTCCAGTAGGTTAATCGCCAAGTCCGAACGTCCGGTTTCATAATAATACTGCGCGAGCGTTTTCCCGGCGCGAGTGTATGATGGAACATAATCAATGGCGAGAGAAAGAGCATCTATTGCTCCATCAATGTCGCCTGTTTCGTGTTTGGCTAATCCGATGTTGAATAAAAGAGCCGGGTCGGAAGATGTCTTCATTGCATTAACATAGAAAGGCAACGCTTGATCGGGCTTTCCGGATTGATGCAGCGCCGCGCTGGCAATGAAATTAAATTCGCCGTTGTCAGGGTAAATAGCCAGAGCCGAATCTGCGAAAGCGGAGGCGCTGCCGGGCTTCTGTTCGAGGAGGGCGATGCGCGCGTTAGTAAAATAAATCCTTGCTTCTAATAATCTCATCTGTCGTTCCGCAACAAAAAAAGTCGCAAGCAGGGTTATGGCTATCATTGCCGGAACTGCTATCGCGCTTTCTGACAATGAGCGCGGCAATGGAATGAATGAAGTCGTATTTTGCCGACCACGGGACATCTTGCTCAAAGCGGCAAGCGAGAGCGGGAGGAAAGAGCCTGTGGCAAAAACTCGGAATGGAAACCCGAATAGCGCCGCAGTTGAAAGTGACGCCAGAATTGAAACCCACAATATGGCCTCGTGTCTGCCTGCCCTCAAGGCCTTCGCTCCTGCTGTAAACCCGAAGATAATAGCGAGAACTAGAAACAGTGTCCCGACGATTCCTGAGTCAGCGAGATAATTCATGTATTCGTTGTGAGGGTGATTCGGCTTTTCTACTGATACAAGCTTGTTAAGTTCAACATCATCGAGTTTCTTCAAATATTGTTTTTGAAAATCCATATAATGCATCTTGAAATATCCCGGACCGCCGCCGAGAGCCGGTTTATCGAGGAACATCGACCATGCGCTCTTAATGTAAAGCGCTCTAAGCGCGGCTGATTCGCTTTTTTGA
>JAKQBV010000562.1 GCA_029573925.1 bacterium | reverse complement strand
TTTAGGCCCGCGAATATACCCTTTGTCTCTACCGAGAAGACATTCCTGAAACCATTCTGGCAGTTTGAAGATATCGTACACGGAGTTCACCGGGTAAACGAGTTCGCCCTGTTTCGCGCCGCCCAGACCGAGGAATCCCATGTGAGTCCACGGACCGATGACAAGAAGCTGTGTGTCGCGCGCGTTGGGGCCGCCGTTTTTGCGTATGCCGACATACGCGTCCAGATTGCCTTGAAGAAACATGTCGTACCAGCCGGCCATGTGCATTATGGGGTAGTTCACCCTGCCGTAATCGGGCGTCAGGTCGATGCGCTCCCAGACTCCGTTGTATTCGGTGTTTGACACCATCATTTGAAGAGTGTGGAGCGGGAATTTGTTGTCAAGCAGCCAGCCGAAAATCAGGTAGCGCTTGAGAGCGCCGCCCTGATACGCGGCGGTATGGTACAAGCTGGCCGGAGCCGCCATCACATGCTGGCACACAAGGCTGTCAGGGGGATTTTTCGCAAGCGTGAACTGAGTGATGCCCATAGCCGAAACGCCCGCTGTGCCTATTCTTCCATTGCTCCACGGCTGAGCGGTTATCCAGTTGAGCGTGTCCAAACCGTCGTCGGCGTCGTCGAGGAACGAGGAGGAGACGCCTTCGGAGGCGTTTCTGCCGCGCGTGTCCTGAATAATCCATATAAAATTCTTGCTGGTGAAAAACGGGGCAAGCATGGCGCCCATGCGCACCCTGCCGTATGGAGTTCGCACGAGCACTGTCGGGCGCTTCATTTTCTTTTGGCTTTCAGGGAAATACACATCGGTGGCCAGCCTTACGCCGTCCCTCATCGGGACCATCTCGGTCTTGATGTTGAACTGGGCGAAAGAGCGCGACGCCGCCACGGCCACAAATAACGCGACAACTGCCGCCGAACAGAAAAATTTGATAGTGAATTGTCTTAGCGTTTGAGTGGATTTCAATTCGAATTCCCCCGTCTCTTTTCGTTGAAGCGATATTCTATCCCTGCCTGCGGAGATTATCAAATAAAGTTAAACCGGACATGCCGCAGATAAAAAAGAATGTTTTATGAGTTTGCGGGAAAACCATTTTTGCAAAAACAGGTTTCCCCGCGCCCCTTCCGAAAAAAACTCTAATACGCCGATTTTGATGACCTGCGTTCATTAAAAATCGCGTCTATTTAAAGGAATTGAGAAAAACAGGCGAGCGCTCAACCGGCGGCGGCGATATACCCGCAGATGGCGGCAGCGGCAAATATAAAAATCATTCCCAGCCAGTTGCGGCGCAGAGGATTTTCCTTCAGGAATATTATCGACAGAACGAAGCCGAAAGGTATGGTCGTGGCGAACAGAGGAGCCCATACTGAAGCCGGTAATCCGTCCAGACCTGCCATTAGAAGCGTGTCGCCAAATACCAGAGTAGTCGCGGACAATAGACAGATAAGGAAAGTTTTTCGGGTGACTTTTCCGCCCACGAAAGGATACATAGCGCCGAGAGCGAGCGCCGCCGCAGTCAGCTTAATAAAAACGAAGGTTGCGTAAGGGACGCCCGCCACGGCGATTTTCGTGATGATTATGCCGATTGCCCAGAGGATGGAGACCAGAAGCGCGGCGGGAATAGCAGGACGCCAGTTGTGAGCGCCGTTCTTGGGCGCCGGGCCCATGCACGCCACGCCTATCCCCAGAAGGATTATCACGGGGATGAACATGGGCAGAAATTTTTCTCCGAGGAACAAGACGCTCAACAGCACCGTCCAGATTCCAATGGAGTTCGAGACGGGAGCGACGCGGTGCATCCCGCCTTTGTTCATTGCGGTGAAAAAGATGATTGCTCCGACCACCCAAGATATCAGCCCGACGAGGGCGGTCATGGCGTACTGCCGCAGGGCGAGGTCGGGAACGGCGTCGCCAGTCATCGCCACGCTAAGGACATAGCACATAGGAGCGGCGAGGCCGAACCGGAAGAAGCATACTTTTATCGGATGCAGATCGCGAGTGGCGGCGGTTCCCGCCACTTGCGCTATCGCGCAGATGAAACAGCCGAGGATGGTATAAAAGATATATAGCAAATTGTCACACGCGCATTTTCCGGGCGGGGCAAGCTCTGAGAGCCGCCACAATGACGATTCGCGGACGCCGCAACGCGCGCCTGACGTCCGGCTGGTTTAACCTAATCTGCTGAAAGAATCGCGGCGCTTGGGACAATGCCCCTAAGCCATTGCGCGGTTCAGTCGTCTTCCTCTTCGCGCTTGATAAGCCCGACGATTGATTCACCGGTGTCAACGATGGCGCGGGTGACGCTCTTGATGACGTCCGCTGTTCCGTCGGCGACATCTTTGCGCACGCCGGCTATCTTGTCCACAAGTTTCTCGACGCGTTCGCTGTCCGAGGCGTCCTTGACGATTTCGACGACTTTATCGTTGAACTCGTCGAGCAGCTCGTTCATCTTGTCCACAGTCTCTTCGACTAGGCCCTTGATGCGGTCCGGATAAGATTCTTTAGACATAATTCTCTCCTTCAATCTTTAATGCTTTATTAATGCCGCGCGGGAGAAAGCCCGGCGGAATTCAAACTTCATCATTCGAGGCCGGGGTTGCCGCAGCCTCGCCGTGAGCGCGTTGCTTGAAAATCTGGACGCCCGCCTCTTTGAGAGCAAGGCGGTCAACTGTGGAAGGCGCGCCGGTCAACAGGCAAGTTCCGGCCTGCGTCTTCGGGAAAGTTATCACGTCGCGGATGGAAGACTCGCCGAGCATGGCGGTTAGCAGGCGGTCAATGCCGAGAGCGATGCCGCCGTGAGGAGGCGCGCCGTGCCTGAACGCCTCAAGGAGGAAACCGAAGCGGTCTTCCGCCTGTTCGTCCGTCATGCCGATGATGTTGAACACCCTTTTTTGGAGAGCGGGGTCGTGTATCCTGAGGCTGCCGCTGCCAAGTTCGACGCCGTTCAGAACGAGGTCATACAGCCTGCCGAGGATTTCGCCGGTGTGAGTTTCTAGGCGGTCAAGGTCGCAGTCCCTCGGCATGGAAAACATGTGGTGCATGGGATCCCATCTCTTTTCCTTCGGGTCCCACTCGAAGAGCGGGAACTCTGTGACCCAGCAGAAGGAATATTTTTTGAGAGGGGGCATTTCCATGACGCGGGCAATTTCGACGCGCGTCTGAGCTAGAATCGGCAGCAAGTCGGCCTTTTGTCCGGCGAGGAAGGTGAGCAGGTCTCCCGGTTGAGCGCCGAACGCGGCTATTAGCGCCTTCTGTTTTTCCTCGTTGAAGTATTTTACGATATTGGATTCGAGACCGACTTCCGTCACGCGCATCCAAGCCATGCCGGTCGAGCCGAGTTTCTGAGTAAAAGCGATAAGGTCGTCGATCTGTTTTCTGGAGAGAGACTTTCCGCCGCCGGGAGCGCGAATGCCGCGAATAACGCCGCCGCCCGCTATGACTCCCTCGAACACTTTGAAATCCGAGCCGCGAATGACATCCGTGACGTCCGTGATTTCCAACGGAAAGCGAAGGTCGGGTTTGTCAATCGCGTACTTCAGCATCACTTCTTCGTATGAGAAGCGAGGGAAAGGCGTTTCCAGTTTTTCGCCGAGAGCTCCTTCGAAAACCGAACTGACGAGGCCTTCGATAAGAGCGTATATGTCCTCTTCGGTGACGAAGCTGAGTTCAAGGTCGATCTGGGTGTGTTCCGGCTGTCGGTCCGCGCGGAGGTCTTCGTCCCTGTAGCATTTCACTATCTGGAAATATTTGTCGAAGCCGGAGGCCATAAGAGTCTGCTTGAAAAGCTGAGGCGACTGAGGCAGCGCGTAGAACATGCCGGGATTAAGCCTGCTGGGGACGAGGAAGTCGCGCGCGCC
>JAKQBV010000561.1 GCA_029573925.1 bacterium | reverse complement strand
AGCGCGCGCGCCGCGGCCAGCGCCACAACAAGCGCGGAAATCCACTTCGCCGCTTTGCCGAATCCCGCTTTCATCGCCGCAGTCCTAATCGGGGCCGCTCTGACCGGCCCGCTCCGGAACTTTAATCCTCCCCGCGCTCAGGCTCCGGGCTTTGATTCAGCCGCGTCGCTTCCGCGTAAGCTTTGTTTCGGGGAACTTCTAGAAACTCTGACGCCGCCTTCGCCGCGTCCCGGGCGGACATCCCCGCTCCCGCCAGTATCCTCAGAAGACGCGCCAGACGCTCGTCCCCGTCGTCGTCCACGGCGGAGGCGTCCCGCTCCCTCGCGCCTTCGATCACTATAGTATATTCCCCTTTCGGGTTCAGTTTAACCGCGCCCCCGGCAGCCTCGCCAAGAGTCGTCCTGATGATTTCCTCGTTGAACTTCGTCATCTCGCGCATTATCGACAAGCGCCTGTCGCCCAGTTCCGAGAACAAGTCAGCCATCGTGGCCGGCATCCTGTTTGCCGATTCGAAAACAATCGTTGCGCGTTCTTCATTTTTCAGAGCGGCCAGCGCGCGCCTTCGCTTCTCCCCGGAGCGAGGAAGAAAACCTTCGAACACGAACCGGGGGCTTTCAAGGCCGGACACCGAAAACGCCGCCGCCACCGCGGACGCGCCGGGGATGGGGCAGACGGGAATGCCAGCGGCTGTTGCCGCCGCGACCAGCCGCGCTCCGGGGTCGCTCGCGCCCGGAGTTCCCGCGTCGCTTATCAGCGCCCCGCGCTCGCCCGCCGCCAGCCGTTCGAGAAGAGCCGGAGTCTTCCGCTCCTCCATATCGCCGCCGAAGCTGATGAGCCGCGTCTTTATTTTGTGCCGTTCGAGGAGAGTCCTGCCCCGGCGCGTGTCCTCGGCGGCAATCCAGTCCGCCCCGCCGAGCACCTTCAGCGCGCGCAATGTCACGTCCTCTAGGTTGCCTATCGGGGTGGCCACGACGTACAGCGTTCCGGGAGCGGGTTCGGTCTTTGTCATATAAAGCTTTGCGCCCCGGCTGGATTATTTGCCGCCGGAGCGGAACAGGGAGATTATCCATGCCGCCGACAGCAGAAGAACGCATCCTAGCGCTATCTCTCGCAGAGACATGCCGAACGCGACGGCCGAATCCCTGTCCGGCAGGATGAGGGCCACCACTATCAGCAGCGCCGCCAGCACGATCGACATCGACAGCCGGTTGAAACTCTGGCTCAGGCGGTCCACCATCGAGCGCGCCGTCTCCACGTAGCTGTCCATCTCGATCCTGACTTTAAGATGACCCTGCTCGATGTTTTTCGAAATTCTGTCGAGCCTGCGCGGGAGCGCGGCCATGAGGTCGCGCAGGTCGAGGAAAGTGCGCACCATGTCGCCGCCGAACTGACGGAAGTCCAGTTCGCGCCTGAACAGCATCCGCGCCGCCGGCGCGGCCGTCCCCACTAGGTCAAACCCCGGATCCAGATGCCTTCCAAGCCCTTCGAGCGTCACCAGCGTCTTGTCCATCAGCGTGAACTCGCCGGGCAGCGTTATCTTGTATTTCATCCCGAGGTTGTACAACTCCAGCACAAGGTCTTCGAGCTTTATCTGTCCCAGCGAGACGTCCGAATACTTCTGCATCATCCTTCCGGCTTCGCGCGTCAGCGCGTCCCGGTCCGCGTCCGGCGCGATGGTCGCTATCTCTTCAAGCACTTCGACCAGCGCCGTAGCGTCCTTGTTCACAAGCGATATGAAATACCTCGCCATGTTCTTCTTCATTATCGGGTCCACCACGCCCACCATGCCGAAATCTATCAGCGCCACCACCTGCCCCTCGGTCACGAATATGTTCCCGAAGTGCGGGTCCCCGTGGAAAAACCCGTCCAGCAATATCATCTTTATATATGCGTTCGCAATCACTTCCGTAAGATACGTCAGGTCGTATCCTCTGGCGACAAGCTTTTCCTTGTCCTTGATTTTTATTCCGTGAATGTATTCCATCGTGAGGACTCTGCGCGTGGTGTAGTCCCAGTACACGAACGGAATGTGGATGGAGTCGTCGTCCTCGAAGTTGACTCGGAATCTGTCCGCGTTCTGTCCCTCGTTCGTGTAGTCCAGTTCCTGATGAATGGTTTTTGTGAACTCCTCGACGCGCTCGACTAGGTTGAACAGGCGAGCCTCTTCGAACCTCTTTTCGGCTTTCGCCGCCAGATCAAGCATTATTTCAGTGTCGATTTTTATGATTTTTTCGATATTGGGGCGTTGAACTTTCACGACGACCTCGCGCCCGTCCGCCAGCGCCGCCTCGTGCACCTGCCCGATGGAAGCCGACGCGATGGGCGCGCGCGAAAACGATTTGAACGCCTGATCAAGCGGCCTGCCGAGTTCTTCCTCGACGCACTCCTGAACCTGCTCGAACGGGAACGGGGACACTTCGTCCTGAAGCTTTGAAAGCTCTTTAACGATGTCCGGCGGAATAAGGTCCGGGCGGGCGCTTAAAATCTGGCCGAATTTTACATACGTGGGGCCGAGTTCCTCTATAACCCTGCGGAGCCGGACCGGAAGGGGAAGCTGATATTCGTCGGATGCGAGCACTCGCTCGCGCATCTTGCGGGGAAACAGGCGGGTAATCTCAAGAGCCTCTGCGGCCCAGAAAAACCCGTGCTTGAAAAAAACGGAAGCGACCGCAGTCATACGCACGTATTTCTTGTAAAAATCCGGCACAAACTGTTCGGGTATCGCCATTTCGGCCTTCCGTAAAGATTGTCTTCGCCCGCCGGCAGTCTTTCATTTTAACCCGCGAGCGGATATTTAGAAAGACCGGAGCGCTGAAAAGCCCCGCAGGCCCAACTCATCCGTTTCCGGAGAGCGGCCCTCGCCCGCCGCCGCTTTCGCCTCCCGCCAGCGTCTCCGGCGGGAGCCATATCAGCACGCTTGTGCCCTCTCCCTTGCGGCTGTCTATGAACATTTTCCCGCCGTGATTTCCCTCTACGATTCTAGCGCAGATGGAAAGCCCAAGCCCGGTCCCCGAACTTTTCCGGGTGAAGAATGGATCGAAGACATGTTCGAGGTCTTCTGATGATATTCCGACGCCGGTGTCGCTTATCTCAAGCCCGACGCCTCCCTCTTCGGTCTCCATCAGAGTGGTTTTCACCCTGAGCGAGCCGCCCTCGCCCTTCATCGCCTCCACCGCGTTTTTAATAAGATTAATGAATAACTGCCGCATCTGCACTTCATCCACAAGCAGCGTCCGGGCGCGCTCGTCGAAGTCTGTGGCCACTGATATGCGCTTTGAGTTGATAGCGTCGTGCAAGAGGACGAACACCTGTTCGAACACGCCTATGATGTCCACCTGCTGCGTTTCCGTTTTCGCGCCGCCCACGAATTCCAATATCTGGCTGAGTATTTTTTCCATGCCCTCTACTTCGTTGAATATGATGCGGGCGTGTTTCGCCTCCTCCGAGTCGGGCGGAAGCTTGCGGGCCAGCCGCCGGGCGAAACCGCCGATAGACACAAGCGGATTTCTAAGCTCATGCGCTATGCCCGCCGAGAACTCGCCCAGCGTGGCCAGCGTCCGCGAGCGCACCAGCAGTTCTCTGGCGTCAACCAGCCTCCGGTTCGCCTGCTCTATGTTCTTGTACAGCCGGCTGGTCTCCAAAACGCTTGCCGCTTGGTTTGCGAAAAGCTGCACGAATTCAAGTTGCTCGTCGGTTATCGGCGCTCGCGTCACCAGATTGTCCACCACCATTATACCGACCACTTTCTCTCGCGCTATGAGGGGAACAGTCGCGAAGGTTGAGAATCCCATCGCGGTCAGCGCCGCCTCTTCTCCGCCCTCAGCCGGATTGTAGTCCGCCACGTTGAACGAAGTCCTTTCCAACACCGTTCGCGCTAACGCCCCTTTATCCGGCTTCACGGGAACCGACATCTTTTTCACCAGCATGTCTATCTCGAAACCCGCCTCGCGATTGAACTTTCCGTATTCGAGCACCACTTCCTGAAGAGTTTTTCCCTTTGGAGTGAACGAGTGCCAGTGCCGCGAGGCGTCCGCCGCCCGCAACGGCCCCACCGCCATCTCTCCCTTGAGCGTCCCGCTCTTTTCATCATGCAGAAACAACAGCACCCGGTTAAACCCGAATCCCTGAGACATCGTCACGCTGGTGAGGATTATGTACAGCAGGGACTCGAAATCGAGCGTCCCGCGCATGATGTTGCTTATCTCAAGCAGGAGTTGAAGCTCGCTGATGCGGGCGTCCTTCTCGGCGTACAAGCGAGCGTTCTCGATAGCCATCGCCGCCTGATTCGCGATTATGGTCACTAGGCCCGCGTCCTCCTCCTCGAAGGGAATCGGCTCGCCTCCGTCCTCCGGCAGCTTGTCGAACACGCCGAGAGTGCCGACCACCCTGTCCTTGACCACCAGCGGCGCGCAGATGGCCGACTTCATGCCGAGGCCCAACGCGTCCGCGAACTCCCCGGGGTCGTTCAGCAAGTCTTTTCGCAGTATCGCGCGTTTTTCCGCCGCGCACTTGCCCGCGAGGCCTTCCCCTATCCGAAGCGCCGCCGCGGCCGCCGCGCTCGCCGGAACCCCGTGCGAGCCTTTTATCTCCAAAAGCCCGGTGGCCGGGTCCTGCATCCTGAGCACGCATCCCCTTGTGGAAAGATGCTCCGCGCACGTCCGCGCTATCACCGCCGTCATCTCGTCGATATCCCGAACCGAGTTGATTATCTCGCTCACCAGATGAATGATAGCTATCTCTCTGAAACCTTTGATGACTTCCTCGTACAACTGCGTGTTTCGGATCGCTCCGACAAGCTGCGCCGCGATGTACGTTGCGAACTTCATCTCCGTTTCGGTGTAGCTGTACGGCTCGACCGTCCTCACATTCAGCACGCCGACCAGCCTGTCTTGGTCCGTCATCGGGACGCTAAGGATGGACATATACGCTTCATTGCCTAGTTCGGGAATGGGCTTGAACCTGTTGTCCTCGCGCACGTCGGAAATAGCAATCGGTTCCCTGTGCAGCCCGACCCTGCCAGTGACCCCGTCTCCAAGCTCGATTGAAGACGCGTCGGCGGCCGCCATATTCAGGCCGCGCCCGGCCTTGAGCCTCAGCGCGCCCCGCTCATATAGCCATATCGAGCAGGCCTCGGCGCTCATTATCTCAAGCACGAGGTCAATAATGTTGTCCAGAATGGATTCCAGCCCGCGGCCGGATTTGACGGCGTCCGCCACCGCCGCGATTATATCCATGCCCTGCGGCGGAAGGTCTCTCCAGTTTTGACTGTCCACCCGCGACACCCCCCCGACGCATATATATTAGCGCCGGGCGCGCCCGCGCGTCGCCGCTCCGTCTAATAAATTGCCCGCCGTTTTCGCGTCGTTACTTATTAATAATGATTGACATCCGCGCCGCGCTTGTGATAAAAATAACAAGCTCTTAGATTGCGTTGCCGCCTTGCGCCCCCAGCGAGCGCTATAATAAGGCGGACGACAAGGGAAGTCCGAGAGGGAAAAACAGCATCACACGCAAGCGCCCCACAGGCGCGAAAGCGGAGGAAGAAAGATGAACCGACGCGAATTTTTAAAAACCACGGGACTGGTTCTGGCCGGAGGGACGCTGGCGGGCGCGCAGACGGCCGCCGCCGCTCACGGCCCCGAACTGTCGCCCGACACCCTCGGCGTTCTGGTGGACACCACGCTGTGCATCGGTTGCCGGGAGTGCGAACTGGCTTGCGACAGGCGGAACAACCTCACAAAGCCCCCTGCTCCGGAAGAAAGTTTTCAGGACAAAGGCGTTTTCGGCTCGTACCGGAAGTATTCGCCTCAGTCGTACACCGTCGTCAACAAGTTCGACAATCCGGAGACCGGAGAGCCGGTGTACGTCAAGAACCAGTGCATGCACTGCAATCACGCTCCGTGCGTGTCCGCGTGCATCGTCGGCGCTCTCAGCAAAAAAGAGAACGGCACGGTGCATTACGACTACGGCAAATGCATCGGATGCCGGTACTGCATGATGGCGTGCCCGTTTCAGGTCCCGGCCAACGAGTTCGACAACGCGTTCACGCCGTCGATCCGCAAGTGCACGTTCTGCTTCGAATTCGTCGAAGAGGGCGGAGTCCCCGCCTGCGCGGACGCCTGCCCGATGGGCATGATGACTTTCGGCAAACGCGAAGAGCTTATCGAGATTGCCCACGAAAGAATCATGAGAAATCCGTCCCGCTATGTCGAGCAGGTATTCGGCGAGCATGACGCCGGAGGGACTTCTTGGATGTATCTGGCCGGGCTTCCGTTCGACCAGATAGGGTTCCCGAAAGTCGCCGGCATAAGCAACGCGCAGACGAGCGAGACGATTATGCACGGAATGTTCAAGCACTGGATACCGCCGATATCGCTGTACGCGCTTGTGGGCGCGGCGATGTGGCTGTTCAAACCCAAAGACGGCGAAGACCACGAATAAAAGGAGTCGGCGCAATGAGCGGACACTCTGAGGCAAGACCGATAGAAGGAAAATTTTTCACGCCCGGCACGCTGTTGCTGGTCGCCATAATGGCGGTCGGCGCCGGGTTCGCGGCGTACAGGTACGCTTTGGGCCTAGGCCCGGCCAGCAATCTGTCGCACGACTTTCCGTGGGGCATCTGGAAGGCCATCAACGTGGCCGCCATAGCAGCCATCGGCTCGTCAGGCTTCACTCTCACGGCCATCGTGCACGTCGCCCACAAACACAAATACCACGTTATGATGCGCCCGGGGCTGGTTCTGGCGATGCTGTCCTACACATTCGTCGGCGTCGCCCTCGTGGTCGACATCGGCAAATACTATGTGATATGGCACCCGATGCTCCCCTCGATGTGGCAGGGCAACTCCGCTCTGTTCGAAGTCGCCGTGTGCGTCATGAGCTACCTGACCGTTCTGTACATCGAGTTCGCGCCAATCCTCTTCAAGCGCTTCATCGGCAAAGTCAATCTGCCCGGGCCGCTCAAGATGTTCAACGGACTTCTCGAATTCTCATTCAAAGTCGGCGACACCGTCCTCGGCAGGCTAATGAGCCTGTTCATGATCCTCGGCATCGTGCTATGCACCCTGCACCAGCAGACTCTGGGAACCATTATGGTCATCCCCGGCCCCGAAAAAGTTCACGGCCTGTGGTGGACCCCCCTGCTTCCCGTTCTGTTCTACCTGTCGGCCATCGCCGTCGGGCTTGCCGCCGCGGTCGCCGCCTCACTGTGGACATCTAAAGCCTTCGGCACGAAATACGAGATGCAGGCCGTCACCCCGTTCTCCCGCGCGCTCCCGCTTTTCATCGGCGCTTACATCGCCCTGCGGATAGTTGACCTAGCGCTACGCGGCAACCTCGGCCTCATGTTCGAGGGAACCTACCGCGCCACAGCTTTTCAGGTCGAGTTCTTCATCGGCGTCTGCCTACCCTTCGTGCTTACTTGGTTCGAAGCGGTGAGAAAGTCGCCCCGCGCGCTCTTCTTCGCCTCTTTTCTGTTTATCCTCGGCGTCTCGGCCAACCGCGTGAACACATACATAACCTCATTCATGCCGCCCAACGCCATAGGAGGGTACTTCCCGACGATTGGAGAGATAATGGTTTGCGCCGCTCAGTGCGCGGCCATTTTGTTCCTGTTCAGGCTGATCTGCTTCATCTTCCCGATAGTCGACCAGCCGCCCGCCCACGCGAAATAACTCGCTAAGCGGGAAAACTTCCACGATCAGGAGACCGATAAAATGTTGAGCAAATTCAAAATCCCGGCAATCACAGCGCTGGTCGTCACCCTCGGCGCCGCGATGATCTTCGCCTCTGCGGAAAAACCTTCCGCCGGCAAACAGATTCTCCCCGGCAAATGCGAAACCTGTCATGTCAATTCTATCCCGACTCCTAGCGACAGCGCCCTTCGCAAATGCCCCGTTTACCATCCGCCGAAAGTAAGCCCTGAAAACATGCTCCGGCCCGAAGACGGCCCCCGAATGTTAGCCCTCGATAAAATCGACGGCAAATACGCTCCCGTCAAGTTCGACCACCTCAAACACGCCAGCCACGCCCAGATGCAGAACGGCTGCTGGACATGCCACCACCACTCTTCTCCCAACAAACCCATTCCCTCCTGCGCCTCCTGCCACAAACAAGAACTGGTCAGGGAAGACCTAAAAGTCCCCACCCTCAAAGCCGCCTATCATCAACAGTGCCTCGACTGCCACAAAGGCTGGACGGGCGACACCTCCTGCGCCGGCTGCCACGTCAGCAAGGGCCAGAAGCCTGCCGCCAATATCTATCAAAGCCCGAAGTCATCTGAAAAATATGTGTACTCAGTTCCAAAATACAGCAACACTAAAGTAACCTTCTTCCATAATTCTCACGTCGGCTTCTACGGCTTGAACTGCAACGACTGCCACGCCGGAGCAAGTTGCGCGGCCTGCCACGACGTCAAACGCGTAGCCGGAGAGAAGAAGGGAGAGCCTGTGGCAAAAGCCAACCACGACGCGGACTCCTGCTTCAAGTGCCACGCGAACGCTGCCTGCGACAAATGCCACAAAGACAAAGAGGTTGAGGGCGGCGCTTTCGACCATGCCAAGACCGGATTCCCGCTTAAGAAATACCACGCGAAACTCTCCTGCGACTCCTGCCACAAAGGCGGGTTCGACAAGAAGATCAGCCGCAAGTGCAGCGCCTGCCACGGCAAATGGTCGGCGGACAACTTCAACCACGCCAAGAGCGCCGGCGTTAAACTCGGCGATGTTCACGGCTCATTCGACTGCGGCGACTGCCACGTCGGCGGATTCGACAAGAAAGTCGAATGCGAATCCTGTCACGAAGGCATAACCTATCCCGCGATGAAGCCGGATATGTGATGAATCGCGCGGGACGCCGCGCGCGAATTGAAAACAAAAAGCGGGCCGCAAGGCCCGCTTTTTTTTGCAGTTGAAAAATCTACAGCTAGTCTAAACCCGGATTCTTAATTAGAATCCGGGCTAAACTGAGCGTTTCGGCCTTGAAGCGATTGTCAATTTTTCGCGCGTTGGACGCTTCTTCTAGATATATAGCGCTATTATTAGCCGATCGTTCATAATTTTTCGCGCGCGATTGATAATGAATCGCATTGAGAAGAAACTGAAGCCATATTTGAGAGGCTAGCCTTTGAAAAGAAACGCGGAGATTCGGACTGCGGCAATTATATTGTTTTTTTCAGCGCTCGCTGTCTTCGTCAAACTTCCATACGCTCTCTCGCCTCAACTTTCCGGACTTAATCTTGGAGGCGACGACAGCGCGATGCTACATGCTTTGAGGCGGGTTGAAAGAGGGCTGGAATACACAATCCCTAACTGGGAGAAAACTGCTGAGCGTAAAGACTTGTCGTTTGTGGGACGGCAGTTCATAGGACAACAGCCTCCCGGAGCGCGCTGGGCCGTGAGCGCGGCCGCAAAAACCGGCGCAGGGCTTCACGCGGCATATTCGATTGTCTATCTGGCGATGGCGTTTTTCGGCGTGGCAGGCTGGATGCGTTTCGGAGAAAAGCTTCTAAGCCCCGGAGCGTTGCTTCTATTCGGCGTCGGGCTGGTTCTTTATTATTCAGGTTTGAAAGGCAAACTCTCTTATGTTTTTATGTGGGCTATCCTGCCCTATTATTTTATGCTGTTGGAATCGGCGATGGACTCTGAGAAAAACGCTTCTCTCGCGCCGTCGGCGGCTATAGCCGCGTTAGTGGCGGCCTCTGTCTTCGTGTGGTTCGGCGGGTTTTATTTAGGCGTGGCGGGAGGCGCTTCGATCCTCCTGATTGGCAAAGGCCCTTTCGTCCGCAGAGCCGTCCGCGCGGCGGCTATCGCCAGCTCAGGCTTTTTAGCGCTTCTGGCGATAGGCAGGCTGATTCAAACTGAAGCTGTTTCACAGTATTCAAGCAAACTCGTTCTTGGATTCAATCTTTTTCACATCCCGTTGTCGCACTATTTTCCGGCCATGTCAATTTTCTTCGGAGACATGCCGGCGGCGGCCACCGCTTCCTTCAGCCTCTCCGCGCTTGGGAGCGATGCGAGCGCAATCGTTATCGCGGTTATAGCGCTTTTCTCGATCGCAGTTTTGGCTATTTCGGCCTCCGCTTTCATTAGAGGTTTGCTGAGCGGCATGCAAAAAAAGTTCCTCTTTATATTTCTTTTTCATTTCGCCGTTTTATTTGTGTTTCTTTTTGCCATCAGCGTGATGTTCTTGGATCCGCGAGTTCAAGGAAACGCTAACGCGCTTATGCAGTCAGAAACCTATATGTGGCACTTGGCCACGGCAGGGGCATTGTTCTGGATCGCCTCAGTCTATGCGTGGATTGCTGAATCAATAAAAGGAGACCTCGGTCGCGCGAGACGCTCTGCGGCGGTCGGATTTCTTTGCTTTGCCGCAGCCATCGTTTCGGCAAACCTCGTAATCTCCGCTACGGGAATCGGGAAAAATTGGAAATCCGCCGCTATGAAAAGACAAGAGGCGACGTTGGCTTCTGATTTCATCAGAAATGACTCGATGGAAAAGCATTACGGCCGCGCGATAGTGTTTGACGCGGAGAAAAAACCTCACCTGATCGACGGACGCTTTGATGTCCTGAATCAGTTTCACAACTGCGAATGGTTGAAAGAGTCGAAGAACACACAGCTTGTTTTTATTTACGTCGTCTCTAGGAGAAATCTAAGGCCCAGCGCGTTCAGAAAAACATCCGGGGAAGCTTTATTCAGGGACTCCTTGGAAATGGTTTCGGCTCTGAAACTTGAAAAAATGGCCGAGTTCCTCGGAGGAGACGTGACCGTTTTCGGCGGAGAAGTCATGCCGTACTCCAAAGGCTCGATCGAATGCGGCTTGTGAATGCCGCATGAACCGCCGCCTCTTCGTTGGCTCGCGTTTAAATAGCGACTCGAATCCTAATAAAAAAACCTTATAGGAACCATGAACGAGAGTTTCGGCCTCTGTCAGGCAGGGCCGCCAGCTTTGTATCTGCCTTCAAACTTGCCGTCTTTGGCTCCGGGGCCGCGCATATCGTCCTTCGTGCCGCCCGCGTAGATTCCGCGCAGGTTGAGCTTGAATTCGTCCGGGTTCGGCGAGTTGGCCAACGCAGACTCCATAGTGACGATTTCCGCTTTTTTCAGTCTTACGAGGTCTTGGTTCATCGTGTGCATGTGCAGGAATTCCGGGGAGCCGAGAATGGCCTCGTAGAAAGCCATTGCGCTGCCTTTTTCGTTGATTAGCTGTTTGATGCGGGGCGTGGCCATCATGACTTCGGTGGCCGGGACTCGTCCCGCGCCCTTAGCCAGCGGCAACACCTTCTGGCAGACGACGCCCTGAAGGGCGTTGGCCAACTGGATGCGTATCTGCGACTGCTGGTGCGGGGGAAAAACGTCGATGATTCGGTCGATCGTGCCGGGGGCGTCCGTGGTGTGCAGCGTGCTGAACACCAAGTGCCCGGTCTCTGCGGCGGTGAGCGCGGTGGATATCGTCTCTAGGTCTCGCATTTCGCCGATGAGAATGACGTCCGGGTCCTGCCTTAGAACGTGCCTCAGAGCCACCGAGAACGACTCTGTGTCCGTTCCGATTTCCCTCTGCGTGATTATCGATTTGTTGTCGCGGTACAGGAATTCTATTGGATCCTCGACGGTTACTATGTGGGTGTTGCGGGTGTTGTTGATGTAGTCGATCATCGCGGCGAGCGTGGTTGATTTACCGCTTCCGGTGGGGCCTGTGACTAGCACCAGCCCCCTGTTTAGGCTGCACAGATAGATAAGGGCCTCGGCGGGCAGGTTCAGCTCGTTGAAGTTCTTGACCTCGAACGGGACTATTCGCATGGTGACCCGCGTCGTGCCGCGCTGCACGCACAGGTTGGTTCTGAATCTTGCCACCCCGGGCACGCCGTAGGCGAAGTCCAGCTCTTTATGCGTTGTGAAATCCTTTTTCTGTTTTTCGTTGAGGATTCCGAAGACCATCTGGTTGATGGCGTCGGCGCTGAGGCGGTCGCGGGAGAGCTGCTTGAGGTCGCCGTCTATGCGGGCGATGGGCGGGCCGCCCACTTTCAGGTGAAGGTCCGAGCCGCCGAGCTCCACCATCTTCTTCAACATATCATTGATTGTTTCCATCGTTTCCTCCGCCCTCTTCTAAGGTTTCAGAGCCGTCTTCAGGCCGCCTATGAATTTATCGAGCAGCGCGAACATCCTCGCCCGGTCGTCTAGATGCCTTTCGATTATCGCCACCGCCGCGCTGCCGACCACCACTCCGTCCGCCATCGAACCGACCGCCTTCGCCTGCTCAGGCTCGGATATCCCGAAGCCCACCATCACCGGCTTGCTCACCGAGTCGCGGACGAACCTCACGTAATCTCTCAGCCTTTCTAGGTCCAGCTCCCCGGCTCCCGTGACTCCCATCTTGGAGACGCAATAGACGAACGGCGTCGAAACTCCGTCTATCAGTTGCATCCGGCTCATCGGCGTCGTCGGGGCGAGAAGAAAAATCGTGCCGAGGTTGAACTGCCGGGCGAGGTCGAGGCTCTCGCCCCATTCCTCCGGCGGCATGTCCGTTATCAGCACGGAGTCGGCCCCGGCGGATGAAACATCCCGGAAGAACCGCAGCGCGCCGTATCTCAGCACTGGATTGCAACAGGTCATTATCAGCATAGGAGCGCTAGATGTCTTCCCTATTTCCTCCACGAACGCGGGCAGCGCGTCGAGTTTGAATCCCCGCTTGAGCGCGCGAGTGTACGAGCGCTGCAACACCGGCCCGTCCATCAGCGGGTCGGAATATGGTATTCCTATTTCGATTATGTCCGCGCCCCAAGAGCCGAGGCTTCTGAAGATGTCCAGCGACGTTTCGCGGTCGGGGTCGCCGGCAGTGGCGAACGCCGCCAGCGCCCCCTCGCCCCTTTTTTTCAGATCCGCAAGCGTTTTTTCTATGCTCATTTTTTTGCGCCCGCCGGAGACTGTCTCAGCCCCGACACGTACTGCATGTCTTTGTCTCCGCGCCCTGAAAGGCAGAGTATCACCGTTTTATTTTCGCCGATGTCGTTGTTCAGCAGCCACGCTATCGCGTGAGAACTTTCAAGCGCGGGCAGGATGCCCTCCTCGCGGCACAGCAGATAGAAAGCGTCCATCGCCTCGTCGTCCGTGGCCGACTCGTAGCGGGCGCGGCCGTTGGCTTTCAGCCACGCGTGTTCCGGGCCTACTCCGGGATAGTCGAGTCCGGCAGACACTGAATGCGTCTCCAGCACCTGTCCGCCTTCGTCCTGCAGCATGAAGGACATCGCTCCGTGCAGAACTCCGACAGACCCCTTGTTTATGGAGGCGCCGTGCAACGCGGTGTCCAAACCTTTGCCGGCGGCCTCGACTCCCACCAACTCGACGGTCTCGTCTCCGATAAACGGGTAGAAAATGCCCATCGCGTTGCTGCCGCCTCCGACGCAGGCCGTCACCATATCCGGCAGCCGTCCCTCAAGCTCCATAATCTGCTCTCTTGCCTCGTCCCCGATTACTCTCTGAAAATCCCTCACCATCGCAGGGAACGGATGCGGCCCGACAACTGAGCCCATTATATAGTTCGTGGAGGTCACGTTCGTCGTCCAGCAACGGAACGCCTCGTTGACCGCGTCCTTCAGCGTTCTGGTACCGGACATCGCCGCCGTCACCTTCGCCCCAAGCATCTTCATCCTGTCCACATTCGGGGCCTGTCTGGCTATGTCGATCTCTCCCATGAAAATTTCGCATTCCAAGCCGAGCAGCGCGGCGGCTGTCGCGGTGGCCACGCCGTGCATCCCCGCCCCTGTCTCCGCTATCACGCGCCTCTTTCCCAGCCTCTTCGTCAACAGCCCCTGCCCTATCGTGTTGTTCATCTTGTGCGCGCCGGTGTGGTTCAGGTCTTCCCTCTTGAGGTATATCCTGTTTCCGTTTCCGACCCGCTTGGAGAGGTTGCTCGCAAGATACAGCGGAGTAGGCCGGCCCAGATAGTGCCTCAGTAGATAAAGGAACTCGCTCCTGAATTCGGGGTCGCCCTTCACCTCTCGGTACTTCTCATCCAACTCCTGAAGCGCGGAAAAAAGCGTCTCGGGGACATAGCGTCCTCCGAAGACTCCGAAGTGTCCTTTTGAATCCGGCAATTCTATCATATCGCTCGCCGTTCCCCCGATACGCCGGAGAGTTCAAGCAGCGCCTCTCCGGGGTCGGGCCTTGTCACCAGCGTTTCCCCCACCAGAAAACCGTCGTAACCCGCAGCTTCCAATCGCACGACATCAGCCCTGCTTTTTATTCCACTTTCGCTTATTTTGCAAGTTCCGGCGGCGAACATCGGCGCGAGCCTGACGCTGGTCGCTATGTCAACCTCTCCGGTTTTAAGGTTTCTGTTGTTCACTCCGATAACGTCGCACGGCAGGCCGGAGGCCGTCTCAAGCTCCGCCTCGTCGTGGACTTCCACCAGCGCGTCCATGCCAAGCGAATGGGCAAGGCCCATCAGATCTGAAAGCAGAACCGTCTCCAGCGCGGCGACGATCAGCAACAGCGCGTCCGCCCCCGCCGCCCGCGCCTCGCAAACCTGATACGGATCGAATATGAAATCTTTGCGCAGCAAGGGAATGGAGCACGCGCGGCGCGCGGCTGGAAGGTTTTCCAGAGACCCCATGAAATGCGTCTTCTCGGTCAGAACCGAAACGGCGGCGGCCCCCGCCTCTTCGTATCTTGCGGCAATCGCCGCCGGGTCGAAATCAGCCCGCAGAAGCCCTTTGGCGGGAGACGCCTTTTTCAACTCCGCCACGAAACTCGCTCCGGGCTTGCGCAACGCGGCGGCGAACCCGCGCGCCGCCGATTCCCTCGCGGCCTCTTCCGCCGCCGCTCTGACGGACGCCGGCGAAGCCGACGCCTTCGCCTCTTCCAACTCGCGGCGCCGGTTCTCCATTATCTTCGCGAGAAGACCGCTCAACGCTCTCTCCCGGCCCGCTTTTCGAGCGTCTTCAATATCATTTCGTCGGCGTCGTGCTTCTTGAATCTTCCACGCGGCGTGTTGGCTCTGCTTATCACGAAAAACAACGACGTCGCCAGCGACAACGCCGAAAACGTCGCATAGTAAAAATCAACGCTGTACACGATCAGCAATAATGAAAAAGCGTTGAAAAGATAGAAAAGCGGCTCCTTCTTCGAGTCGAAGTTGACCGTGTTTTTCGAGGAGAAGAACATGAAAACGGAGAACAGTCCGGCCACGAACGCCACGACACTCCAGAAAACCACTTCCGGGGCCATCGACCTCGAAGCCAGTGTCGTGAGCGTCACTAGGAAGTAACCCATCCGGGGCACATTCCATCTGCGCAGGAAAAGTATCGTGAATATTATTATGGCGAAAACCATCGCTATGCCCGTGAGCGCCGTGACAAGCTCCGACAGGTCGTGGTTGTCCACGTAGAGTCTGTATTTCTCCGCCGTCGAAAGGCTGTCCAGATGGTCTTTCACCGCTTCCGGGGAAGGCCCGGCGGGCGGCGCTGGTTGCGTTTGAGCAAATACGGCCGCCCCGGCGAAAAACAGAACGGCTAGCATGGCCGACATCGCATACGCTCTCGCCGCCGCCACCGCCTTATTCGCTTTTTCCCCGCCCCGCTCTTTCATCTCTTCCCGTCCAAAAAATTTTTCAACAGCTTCTTTCCCGACTCCGTCAGGATGGACTCCGGATGAAACTGCACTCCTTCCACCCGAAACTTCTTGTGCCGCACTCCCATTATCTCTCCTGAATCCGCCTTCGCCGTCACTTCGAGACAGTCCGGGAGCGATTCCGGCTCCGCCAACAGCGAGTGGTAGCGTGTGGCGGTAAACGGGTTCGGCAGCCCCGCGTATATCGTTTTTCCATCGTGATGTATCTGAGACACTTTGCCGTGCATTAAGTTCTTCGCCCTAACGATGCGGCCGCCGAAACTCTGCACGATGCACTGGTGTCCGAGACAGACGCCGAATATCGGCATCTTCCCGGACAGCTTGGCTATCGCTTCGAGGCTCACCCCGCCGTCCTCCGGATTTCCGGGTCCCGGAGATATCAAAAGACAGTCGGGCTTCATGGCGGCGATTTTTTCCACTGTCACCTTGTCGTTGCGAAACACGCGCACGTTCAAGTCCCACTCGTAAAGGTACTGAACGAGGTTGTATGTGAACGAATCGTAATTGTCTATGACGGCGATCAAAGCTCTCCCCCCTCCGCCGCCTCAATGGCGAGCCTCAAGGCCTTGGC
Organism: bacterium; assembly: GCA_029573925.1. GTDB lineage: Bacteria > UBP15 > UBA6099 > UBA6099 > UBA6099 > UBA6099. Next base: position 1,732 of record JAKQBV010000561.1, on the reverse strand, counting down.
CTTGTTCACCGATTCCTGATACTCGCCTTCGGGAGACGAGTCGGCCACTATGCCGCCGCCCGCTTGGATGTGGGCGACTCCGTCCTTCATAAACACTGTGCGGATGGTTATGCAGGTGTCGAAGAAACCAGTGAAGCTCAGGTATCCGATTGCGCCCGCGTACGGCCCCCTTCGGGTCGGTTCCAGTTCCTCGATTATCTCCATCGCCCTCACCTTCGGCGCTCCCGACACCGTCCCCGCAGGGAAACACGCCCTCAGCGCGTCCACCGCGTTCTTCCCCCTCGCCAGCTTTCCTTCCACGTTCGACACTATATGTATCACATGCGAATATTTTTCGATTTCCATCAGGTTGGTGACCTTGACCGTGCCGGGGGCGGCGACCCTGCCCACATCGTTCCGGCCCAGATCGACCAGCATTATGTGTTCGGCTCGCTCCTTCTCGTCAGACAACAGGTCTTCAATGACGGACTGCTCCCGCGCCGGGTCTGCCGGCCTCGGCCTCGTCCCCGCTATCGGCCTGTATGTCACCACCCTGTCCCGCACAGTCGCAAGTATCTCCGGCGACGCCCCGATCAGCGTTATGTCGTCCAGATGCAGAAAAAACATGTACGGCGACGGGTTCAGCGAGCGCAGCGAACGATAAATGTCCAGCGGCGGCGCCCCGACCTTCGCCGAAAACCTCTGCGACAACACCACCTGAAATATGTCTCCCGCCCTGATATGCTCTTTGGCAACTTTAACCATCTTCTTGTACTGTTCCTGCGTCATGTTGGCTTTGAATCGCGCGCCGCCCTTGCTCCGCTTCGCCTCCGGGGCCTTCGCTCTCCTCGGCGTCTCGTCGAACAATTCCTTGTGCAGGTTGTTGATCCGCGCCACCGTCTCGTCGTACGTCTCCCGCAGCGACCTTCCCTCCTCTATCCTCGCGCAACACACTATCTTCACCTTGTGCTTCAGGTGGTCGAAGATAAGTATGGAATCGGTGAACATGAAACAGACGTCCGGAAATCCGAGGTCGTCCTTCGCCTTCATCGGAAGGTCCTCTACATGGCGGACTACATCGTACCCGAAGAAACCCACCCCGCCGCCGATGAACGGCGGGAGCGATTCGGCCCCGGCCACTTTGAAACGGGAAAATATCCGCTCTATCGCCGCAAGCGGGTCTCCCTTGTGCTTGGCGCCGTCCACCTCGTAGGTGTCCCCTTTGCTCTTGAACACCGAATAAGGAGACACGCCTAGGAAGGAATATCGCGCAGCCCGCTCGCCCCCCACAACGCTTTCCAGCAGGAACGAATACTTCTTCCCGCGCGAAATCCGCATATAGGCCGACACCGGGGTCAGCAGGTCCGCCAGCGACTCGCTCCACACCGGCACTATGTTCCCCTTCTTTGCCAGAGAGCGGAACTTCGCGAAATCCGGTTGAACAGCGACACTCATAGCCGACCCTTCCTTTCATAATCAATAATCGGTTATTCTATCACAGCGAAAAACTATCCACAACAGAAACGCCCGCGCCCCATATCGGCGCTATCGGCGAATCAGGATGTATTTGAACTCGAATCCGGGGCGGATATTTCAGAAGATGGCGGATGGGGAAAGAACTCTTCTCAAATGTTTTCCTGATTCCCCCTAATTTTCAGATATTGCGAGAAGATAATCGGGACAGGGAGAAGTTCTGGCGGCGACGTAGACAAATCGAGAGATCATCTTCCCTGATTTGAAACGGCGGTTGAAG
>JAKQBV010000544.1 GCA_029573925.1 bacterium | reverse complement strand
TGGCGCGTGGATAACGGATCAGGCCCTCTCATACGACACCACGCCGGGGAAAAGCTATACCGTCTTCGATTCCCGCAGCGGCAAGTTCGGCGCGATGGTGTGCTTCGAGTCGGTGTTTCCGGGGCTTACGAGAAAACTCGCCAACGAGGGGGCCGAATTTCTATTCGTCCTAACGAACGACGCTTGGTTTCTGGACACGGCGGCGATACACCAGCACGCTTCGATGTCCGCGCTCCGGGCTATAGAGACGAGAAGATACGTGGCACAGGCGTCGAACACAGGCGTTTCCGCAATATACGATCCGGCGGGACGCCTCTCGGCGACCGTTCGACCTCTGACAAAGAGCATCCTTTACGGAGAGATGCGCCCGAACCGGGAAAAGACTTTCTACATGATGTTCGGCGATTTGTTCGCATGGCTCTGCGCCGCTTTCTCGGCCACGGCTCTGGCGTTTGCTTTCCCTCGGAGAAAGAGAAGTTGACACTTTTTCTTTCAATACTTATTATCTGATTGAGAAACGAATGAGAGGCTTGGAACATGGACTGCAAAGAAGCCGAGTTGCTGTTGCATGAGTATCTTGATTGCGACATGTGCGAGGACGGCAGGCTGAAGATACAGGCTCATCTGAACTCGTGTCCAAAGTGCAACGGCAAATTCAGTTTCGAACAGGGCCTTCGCGAAATGGTGAAGAAGTGTTGCAAAGCCGAGTTGCCCTCCGACCTTTGCTCTCGAATATCAAAAATGCTGGATTGTGAAAAGAACTCCGACCTGCGCGCCTGATTTGCATAATAATCCTCATCCATACTTTTACGCATTGTGCTCCAACCGTTTAGTCGTTGTTTTTCTTCGATTCTTTGTTCTGTTCGGTTCGATGGTTTTTTCCATGACAAAGCCGCCGCGATTGTTATAAAATATGTAAGCTCTCATCGGCCATGGCCGATATTTTTTAATGGAGGATGCTCGATGAAGTTTAAAATGACCCATGATTTCAACTGGCCGCTCGAGAAACTTATCCCCGTGCTCGCTGGAGACGAAGAAGTCCTCAACATGGAAGACATGCCGAACGTCAGTTCGAGAAAAGAGATTGAGCGGCGATGGGAGGGGAAAAAGCTTTTTAAGAAATTTGAATGGAACGTGCATGGTCAGATACCGCAGGTCGCGCAGAAAATCATCAGACCGGAAATGCTGAACTTCATAGAACACAGCGTGTGGGACAACGAGAAATACATGTTCGACACTAAGATCGAGCCGCACTTCCTCAAAAAACAAATTACTTGCTCAACCACTAGCAGGTGGGCGAAACTGACCGAAGGGAAATCCAGAAGGCAGTTCGAAGGAACGCTTGAAATAAAGATACCGCTCATCGGCCAGTTGGTCGAGGGGGCAATCATAGACCATTTGAAGAAAAACGTTGAAAAAGGAGCCGTTGACCTAAAAAACGTTTTTGTCAAAAAAGTCGGGCCGCCGACTGAATGAAACGCAGCATCTCGTCGAAAGGAAAACATCATGTCGCTGAAAACCAACAAAGAGCTTCTTGACAGGGCCAAAGCTGAAGGATACGCGGTAGGCGCGTTCAATGTGAACAATATCGAGCAGACCATCGCGGCGCTCGAAGCCGCCGAAGAGGAGAAATCGCCGATAATCATCGCGGTCACTGAAGGCGCGATAAAGTACGCGGGGGAGCCGTTTTTTTTCGACGCCGTCCCAAAGATGCTCGAAGCCGCCGGCGTCCCCGCCTCGCTTCATCTTGATCACGGCAAGAAAATGGAAATGATAATGAAGTGCGTCGGAAAAGGTTTCACTTCGGTGATGTACGACGGCTCGTCGCTGAGTTTCGAGGCGAACGTCGCCGAAACGCGCAAAGTTGCGGAGGCGGCGAAAGCAAGGCGCGTTAGCGTGGAGGGAGAAATAGGGCGCGTCGGCGGAGTCGAGAGCGGCGTTTCCTCAGCTCCGGGAGGCGACGAGGAACTGCTGACGGATCCTGAAGAAGCTAAGAGATTCGTCGAACTGACAGGAATCGACTCCGTCGCAGTGGCTGTTGGCACGGTGCATGGAATGAGAAAGCAGACTGCGAAAATCGATCTCGACAGGATTTCTGCCATAGCCGCTCTCGTGACGGTTCCATTGGTTCTCCACGGGGCGTCGGGCGCTCCTGACGAAACCTGCGTCGAGGTCGTCAAGAGAGGCATACATAAGATAAATATCGGGACGGAGCTTCAAAAGAGTTTTGCGCGCGGCGTGGCGGATTTCATAGCGTCGAATCCGGACGTCATCGATCCGAGGAAAATTCTAAGGCCGGGCATGAACTCGATGAAGGAATCCGTAAGAAATAAAATCAGATTGTTTGGAAGCGCGGGCCGGGCATGGTAAAGGGGGATTTCAATATGATCGACTTAAAGCGCAGCCGAGTATGGGCGACGGCGTTTATTGCGACGATAGTTCTGGCATCGACAGTCGCGATGGCTGCTCCTGTCCAGAGAATCAAAGAGATTCAGATGCCGTTGATGAGCTTTCCGGCTATCGTCAAGGCTGGCGATGGGTTCAAGCTGGACGCGGCGCTAGGCGGCAAGGAGGTCGTGAAAGCTTTCCTCATCCTTTCAAACGCCAAAGACGCTTCTTCCACGCTTGAACTGCTCAACCCTTCAGATTATGAAGGCCTCCGGACATGGCGCGCAGTCGTCCCGGAACCGACGCCGGAATCTCTTTATGATCTCGTTCTCACTTTCGAGGACGGCACATTCGACAGGCAGCCTAATTCGGTCAAGGTTATAAAGGAGTTCAAGAAGAAATACATTTTCGCACACATGACGGATATACATTTCAACCTCGGATTGGGCAATCCCGCCGACAAAAGACATCTCATCCGAGAAAGAATCCTCAATGAAATAACCGCGCTGAATCCGGAATTCGTCCTCTTCGGCGGAGACCTCGGCCTTTATCCTGAGACATACGACAGGGATTATGTTACTGGTTATGAGAATTTACGGGATATGTTGAAGGTTCCGGTTTTTATGACGCCGGGCAACCACGAGATGTACATAGACCGCAGAGGCCCCTCCGCCATCGACGGGATGGACTATTGGAAAGCCGCTTACGGGCCGCTTTATCATTCATTCAACTATGCCAATCTTCACGTGCTGTCCATAGACACGTTCGACTGGCCGGCACGGTGGAGGGACAGATATGACAAAGACGTGATGGCCACAGGGTCGGTAGGCTTCGCTCTTATCGATGACGCGCAGTGGAAATGGCTCCGCGAGGACGTGGCGAAAGCATCCGCGCGCGGCGACAACATAATCGCTTTTACCCACATACCCGTAGAGCTTATACAGGGCGGAAACCGGTTCGGGATAGAGAAACCTGAAAAACTCGGAGGGCCGTCCTCGTCGTTGTTTATCAAATTCCTCGACAAATACAAGATTTCGCACGTGTTCGTGGGACACATTCACATGGATTCATTGCGCCAACTGACTGACAATGTGCTCGAGGCGGTGACACTCGGCGCGGGACATAACAGCAAGCTCGAAGAAGAGTTATGGGGATATCGCATAGTTTATGTCGAAGACGGCAAGATTGTTGACATGAAAACCATATCAATAGGGAAAGACGATATTTGAAGCCGTAAGCAAGAAAGCAGACAACTATACGAAGAATTGAATGAAAGTTCCCATTAGCTATTTGGGGGAAAAGCATCATGCGCAAAGAAAAAAGCTTGTGCATGGCACACTTGGCAGAAGGTCGAATCATTTAATAACATGTATAAGAAAAGGCGGATTGAACAATGAGCATATCGAGAAGAGAGTTTCTGAAAACAACGGGGGCAGCCGTTGCAGGGCTGCCGCTTGGAATCGCCGCGTTCGCTCCCAGAGAGGCTGCCGCGTTCGGAGCGCCGTTAGGCCCTATTCCGGGCGCGCCGGTTCTGCGCGTCAACCAAATCAAGGCTCCCCTTTTCAACATCCCTGCCATAGCGAAAATCGGAGATTCGTTCAAGCTGACAGTTTCGCCTCCGGAAGACAAGGAACTGACGGGCGTGTATATCGAGCAGTCGGCGTATCCCAATAAGACTTTCTCTCTTGAATTCAAACCCGCCGGTTCGACTGGCGACCTTAAAACCTACGAAGCGATTATCCCCGCCGCCGCGCCTGAAGCCTTGTTCAACCTAACAGCCGTTTTCGGAGGAGATATCTGGGACAGGCAGCCGAACGCCGTCAAAGCAATTAAGGAATTCAAGCGCAAATTCGAATTCATTCATCTCACCGACATTCACTTCAACGTTCAACACCTGAAAGAAGGCGACATGGAGAGGATAAGAAGGAGGGTTTTGCAGGAACTGACGAAACGCAACCCGGAATTCATCGTCCTTTCCGGCGACCTGATGCTGAACCCGGAGACTTACCCGAAGGACTACGTCACGGGTTACGAGGCAATGACGAAATGGCTGGACGTCCCTGTATTCATAGTCCCCGGCAACCACGAGCTTTACTACCTGAAACTGGAAGACGGGACAGTTATCGACGGATTGGAATACTGGAAGGCCAACTACGGGCCGACATATCATTCGTTCGACTACGGCAACCTGGGGATGCTCGGGATGAATTCGTTCGACTGGCCCGCGCAACTGCGCGACAGGCGGAACACGGACGCTGCCTTCGCCGGAACGCTCATAAATTCAATGGTCGGCCCTACTCAGTGGAACTGGGCGCAGGCGGACATGAAAGAAGCGAAATCCAGAGGAATGAACATCATCGCATACACCCATATACCCATTGAAATGCTGATGGGGGGCAAAAGGATAAGCTCATCCGGCTCGACGATGAAAATTCCGGGACCTGACACCAACGCTTTTGCCGCCGGGCTTGCGGAAGGCGGATGCTCTAACATCCTCGTGGGACACATGCACTACAACGAAATAAAACAGTACGGCGGTCTCAGGCAAATAATGACCAAGGCGGCGGGGATAGCAGGCGGGAACCCTTCCTCGTGGGGATTCAGATCAATAAAGATTGAAGATGGACAGATAGCGGACTTCGATGAGATATTCGACGTGACATTCGACGATGTGGGGCGGGTGTGACGCGAAAACCGCCAATGAAGAATAATTGCCGTCAATAAAACTGACGCATAAATTAGTTGAACAATTTCACGAAACCTTCGGCCTCTTTGAGGTCTTCGGCAAGAATTTTTTTCAGGTTGCCCGAAGGGCCTTCGGGAGTAATCTCGATCATCTTCGCCGCAGGCTTATATATCGAGTCCAACGAGAACGGGGCGTTGTCGCCGTAATCTCCGAAAGCCATCGTCTTGCAAATGATATCAGCCGTATGAATAGCGTAAACGATTTTATCGTTGTCGTTCGCTTCGTGAGGTCTATGGTGAAGGCCTATCGCAGTGGAAAGCGTGGATGGAAGAAGCCACCTGTCAGCCACGAACTGACTAACGTCGGCGTGGTCGAACTCGAATCTCTCCACCTCCACCTCGAACAACGGACGTTTTTGCTTAATCGCCGAGTTGTAGCAGTTGATAAAGTCGTCAGGAAAACACTGGTTCATGGCGACAAGACCGATATCGTGAAGCAGTCCGGCCACGAAATACTGCTCTGTCTGCCTCGGATTGAAGACTCTGGCGATGGAGCGTGCGCAGTGGGCCACTCCAACCGCGTGCGCCCACAACTGGTTATAACTGAATGAGTTCGGGCTTTTCATCGGGAACAGTTCCATGATGGACACGGAAAGAGCTATCGAGCGGACATTGTTGAATCCGAGGATGACTATGGCTTTCGAGAGAGTGTCCACCTGCCTCGGAAAGCCGTAATAAGCGGAATTGACGGCGCGAAGGATGCGCCCCGCCACCACCTGATCGGCCTCGATGATTTTCTTTAAATCCTCTACGCTCGCCTCAGGGTCGTTCGTGACGCTGATAATTTGCGCGACGGTCGACGGAAGAGTCGGAAGGTCGCGGATTTTTTCGACAATTCTATGTCTTGCAGTTTCGTTCAAAACACGTTCTCCACAAATCCGGTTCGACTAGATAAGCTGTAATATGATAAGCGCCATCAATATTGTTGTCAATTGGTTAAGCTGGCCGGACAAGGTCTTTTTTTGGACAAAATCTCTGGAATTAGCCTTTTTATCCAGTTTACGCCTTCCTCGTAGATAATATTTTCTTCCGGAATTCCATATCTCATCTCGAAATTCACCGCGCAATCCGGGTTCGCGGCGAGGACTTTTCTTAAAAGAGCCTCGATGTCGCGCCACCCGTCCTCCACCTTGTGAGACGGATGAACCGGAATCTTCCACTGCTGGCGGCCTCCGACAGGATAATCGGGGTTTGAATTCTGAAGATGAATCGCCCTCATGAAAGGCAGCGCGGCATCGACAAACTCGTCGAAATCGAAATCATACAAACGGCAGTCCACATCCAGATGACCGACG
>JAKQBV010000539.1 GCA_029573925.1 bacterium | reverse complement strand
TATAGTTTTCATGTGTTGAACCCTGACACGAACGGAACTTTTTACTTGTTGGTAATACCGGAAATTCCGATATATGGGGCAATAACAGCTTTCTTGGACGTCAACAAATTCCTTTCGGGCGGATATAGTTCTTCATACGACGGCAAGGAACTTGAACGATACGCGGACGGGCTCGACTGTCGCGGGATGTTCCCATGCGGAGTGGAAAAACCGCCGGATCCCGATCCGTGCGAAGTGCTCGGATGCGGAGATGACCCATGCAGTTCTGCTCCTCTGGAGGATTGCGACGGAGACAGAAAATTCAACTGCGACGACGCGTGCCCATGCGAGGAAGCTGACACGGAAGACGGATGCCCAGAAGAAGATAGTGGTCTGGGCATTGACCAATATCTTTGCAGCACGTGCAACGTGCAGGTGGACGGCAATGAGTTGTATCTTGAAATGTCGCAGATGGACACAATAGGCTCGACCGGCGTGATGCCGATTTACGCTTATGGCATGGTGTTGTCGGTACACACGCTAGATTTCGATTGCATATTCTACGACGCGTGCAGGTACACGTTTAATCTGGGCGAGTTGTCGATGGACCAAGCGCCTAGGATTAACTACTACATGTCTGGAAATACGGCAAAACAGACAATAACTGTGGCTGAGGACTTTACCCCGCCTGTGGCTCCTATCAGGTTCACACATAAGTACAAGGACGAGGCGGTTGAATCCGATCTTCTGGCGTGTCTAGGCAGATGCGACGAGATGGATAAAGCTGATTTGCTCGACAACGACGGCGACGAAGAGCTATTCGCGTATCCCGGACATGAAGTGGAGATTCAGGGCAACACATGGAATTATATCGACGAAGGATACGACCCGACGGCGACGCAAGTCGAGGTCAGATGGCGGGAAGTTATTTTTAACGACGATGTGCTGAAAACCAACCTCACCGATCTAGGCGGATATCAGTTGTACATGGCGACCGGCCGGGGCGAAAACTTTGTTCCTTATTACACCGTTTGCACGGCGGACACCGGAATTGACGGAGACCCGACCGGAACGTGTTACGGTCATAATTCGATAACAAGAGACACGCCGCAGTCAGACGACCCGTATCCGGACAGACCGAGATTCCCGACTCCGTACCTAGAGGAAGGCGCGCACAGCGGTTTTGGATTCCCGGGCCAGTACGTCAATTGTCTCATAGACACTCACTGTGTTCCTGAAGAGGGATGTTCGATTACGAACTGCAAAGACGATGATGTTTTCCTGCCTGAGGACGGACAGACCTACTGGTTCAAGCTTCGCGCTTTCGATTTGCCGAGATATATCGGCGCAGGAACGGGCACGGCTTACATAAATTACAGCTCATTCACTGAATCCGTGAAAGTGCAAATTCTGAGGAATACCATTCCTCCTGCCGCGCCGACGCTTATCGACACGTATCCGATGAATGATGGACAGAGCGTCAAGGTCGTATGGCGGCCGAACAAAGAGGAAGACCTCGGCGGATATGTGATTTACCGATGTCCGGCGAATCCCATAGACGCGGTGAGAATTACGCTAGAGGAAGGTTTGGCGGGAATAGACAGGCATTGTCGAGGAGATGAAGCTGACCCGGCGTTCAATCCCATCTCGAACTATAGAAGGGTTCACTCCGGGATACTCGACAAGAACACTGGCTATTTCATAGATAAGGGCCTGACGTTCATTGAAACAGGACTAAAGACGGACGCGATTCCTGTGGACGAGAGAGGCAACTGGACTACGGACGATGGAGTGGACAACACGCCCGGCTCCAGCGCTCTCGGCGAAGGCGACGGATGGCCGACGCCGGGAATCAATAGTTTTACTCAGTATCCGGGAGAAACAGGCGCGTACGAGATGATTGATTGCACGAAGGTTTACACATCGAACGGCGGGCTGAATCCGGATCTAAAAATGTGCGGCAATCTTGACGATGACTTCGTCGCGGAGCCTTCATGGTGGGCCACATACACTCCGCTGTTCGACGAAGAGAACAATCCGAAATTCCTTTATGACGTGACTAAACACCCGAACTACGATCCGGCTTTGCACCAACCCGTGCTTTTCCATAATGGGCTGGTGGACGGATACAGGTACTACTACATAGTCAAAGCGGTGGACTCTCCCTTCAGGGGAGACGGATGGAATGCAATAGGCTCTTCCGGCGACACCTGCGTTAACGGAGTAAGCCCCTACCATAAAGTCGGGCAGAGAGGCGAGGGGTGCGTGAATCCGATTCAGGACCGCACCTGCGACGACCCGTCGATAACATACGACTGGCTGTACGGAGGCAATTGCAGCGCTTTCGCAACGGACACTGTGTCAGGATTGTTGCTTACCATTCCGACTCCGAACGATGTCGGAAGGATGCCGGTTCCCGCCGACACTCAGGCTCCGCAGACGCCGTTGAGTCTATCGTCTATTGTAAAAAGCAGCGGAACGGCGGTTCAACTGAACTGGAGCATGCCTAACGACGACAGGACGATAAATCATTTCAGCGTGTACCGTTCGCGAGCGCAGGACAGGATGTACGCGTGCGTGCACGGAGGATGTCAGGAATCGCCGTTCACAGATGGTTGCAGATGTGAAAACG
>JAKQBV010000535.1 GCA_029573925.1 bacterium | reverse complement strand
ACTTGATAGCTCCTGTCAGCGTCTTCTGCCCGTTGCCGTCAAACGCCGTGTTGATCACGTTACCGGCATCTAGCCCTGATATCACTCCTGTCAGCGGAGCGACCGTTGTTATCGTCACGTTGTTCGCCGCCGCATTGAAGTTCGGTATCGCATTGTTATTCGCGTCTCTCGCTGTCAACGTGCAAGCGTTAGCGAACGCAACATCATTGCTCTCCGTCACGGCGCAGTTGAACAGGAAGTTGTCCAGTGAGCCGGGAACAACGTCAAGAGCAGCGATTCCAGCGTCCGTTGCTCCGTTATGTGCGAAAGCAGGAACTCCGGCCACAACCACATCAACATCCGTTCCATCTCCGATAATCGGCGCCGTAATTGTCACATACGCTGAAGCCGCCTTGGAAGCGCCTAGAGTCGATATCGTGCAATCAACATCCGTCGCGCTGTTAACCACAACGGAATCGCAGTTCGTCTCGCCGACATCGGTCAATATCTCCATGTTCGATGCGGGAACAGTCGAACCGCCCGCAAGGGTTATTTTCACCGTCACCGACTTATCCGTCGAAACCATGAATGGGTCGCCGTTCACATCGAAAACGTCGATGTTAATGACTTTTCCTTCGGTTGCGATAATCTCGCCTGTCACTACGTCTTCCGTCGCCTCAACATAGTCCGCTTCGGGATAGAGACCTCGGCAATCGATGAAGTTCTGCCCGCCAAAAGACGTCACACTTGTGCAACGGGTTTCTCCGTTGAGCGTGACAACCGTCTGCGTCACGTTGCTGTAGTTAATCGACGCGGCCTGAGTGTCTTCACCGCCGCCGGTATTTAGATCCGTGTAACCCGTCAATCCGCCGACTGTAAGCGCGCCGTTCGTGTTCAGCACGTTAAAGTAGTACTCGTTAAAGCTTGCGCCCGCGTCAGCGTATGCGGGAGGCACGCCGTTGTGCGCGACTGTCAAGCCTGTCAGCGCGTTGCCCCACCTGTCATTCGCCACAACTTTTAGATAGAACTTCTGCCCGGCGCAAGTCACATTGTAGTTAGCTGATATATCGCCCGCGCAATATGTCGCGCCGTCAAATGTGATTACCCTCTGTTGCGTCGTCGCCACAGGCACGTTTGCAAGCGACGTGTCTCTTCCTGTGTTAGACGTGATATAACCGGCTCTCGTCGAGGATACGTCGCCGGCGACAGTGGTGTTAAAGTAATATGAATTCCCCGATGAGAACGGAGCGACTGTCGCGCCGTGTCTCACTGTAGTGTCGTTAATCGGATTTCCAAGCTCGTCGTTCACAACAACTTTCAACTGGAACTTCACTCCGTCTGTGGCTCCGATGAAATCCGGATTCACAACTGTTCCAGCGGCATTGATTGTCTTGCCACCGTCATCGCAAGTAGGCACATATCCAGCTCTGCTGTATCTTGCCGAATACGTCTGACCATCCGTAAGTCCCCTCACATACCATTTTCCGCCGCTGAATGTGGTCGTGCCAACAGGGTTCGCGCCTGTCGCGCAATCTGCGACCGCGTGAACCGTCAAAGTGTCCGTGCCAAGCAACGGAGCGAGCGAGTTGCCTAGTTCGTTCTGAACAGCCGCTGCGCCCGTGTCGACAACCATCGGGAAGCTTATGCCCGCGCAGGTCGCCGTGTCGCCAGCCGCAACAACTCCGCCGCCGCATGTCGTAGCGCCATTGGTAAGGCTGATGACCGTCTGGCCGTCAACATCCGTTCCGGGTGTAACCGTAATCGCTCCACCGGAAACCGTGTGAACTTCCATGTAGCCCGACACACCGCCTTCGAGGTCTCCGGGCGCGGATACTGCATAATAAAGTTCGTTCGTCAATCCGCTGTCCGCCACAGCGCCGACGCCGCCAATCGTTATGGCTCCGGCGGGAATTCCCGTAATCGGATTTCCTAAGACGTCTTCCACAACAACTTTAACAGGCAACATTAATCCGTCGCCGTCCGCCATCGCCCATTGAGGAGCAAACGGCGTCGAAGAAGTGTTGTTAACAACTATTCCTGTGGTATCGCATGTCGCGATATATCCGGGTTCTGTGAGTTTGGCAAAATATGTGCCATTTGCCACAGCCGCGTACCAGTTGCCATCCGGATTCGACGGAGCGACTACATACCCCGCCTCAGGCGCTCCCGCCTGACAATTAACTAATGAAGTGAACAGTTTAAGCGTCCCGCCCATATCAAGCGAAGCAAGCGCGTTTCCAAGTTGATTCTCGACCACCGTTTCGTCGAATTTCACTGTGAAAGGCAGCGATTTAGTAAAGGTTATTCCCGCGCTTCCTCCGGCGATATCAACTGTCACCGGCGCGCTGTCGCATGTTCGCAAATATCCGCTCTGCGTGTACTGTGGAGTGTAATCGCCGTCCGCAACCGCCGCATACCAAGTGTTATCGCCTGATATCGCTGAGAATGTCGGGCCTGAAATGTAAGCTGCCTCTAAGCCGGTGCAATCTACGCCTGAGCCTTGATAAAGTTTGAAAGCATCTGCGCCGTTAAGCGTAATCTGCGTTCCAAGTTCGTTAAGTAGATTACCCTCAACAAGCTTAACCGAGAATTCAAGACCATCGCCGTCAAGTCCGATAAAATCAGGAGCCGCCTGCGCTCCTGTAAGCGTCGTGTCAACATCAACCGTATCGCCGTCGCAAGTGGTGATATATCCGCTCTGTCCGTATTTCGTGACATAACCGGTACCGTCGGCAACAGCAACATACCAGTCGCCTCCGAAGAAAGTCGGGCCTGCTATATATGTAAGCTCAGTGCCAGCTACGGCTTGGCAAGCAGCTAGATCTGCATACAATTTCAGCGTTCCGCCGCCTACCAACGTCACCGCTCCGCCGAGTTCGTTCTCGACGTCGGCGCCGGCAAGTTTCAGGGCGAAGGGCAGTCCGGAAGCGCCTGAGAACACTGGCGATACCGGAGCTCCTGCCGCAGTCGTCGTCGTAATAACAGGAGCAATCGTCTCCATGTATCCGGGCAAAGCATATTTAATATACTTGTCGCC
>JAKQBV010000532.1 GCA_029573925.1 bacterium | reverse complement strand
ATGTGGTCGCGCTGGGTGAAAAGCATCTGGTTGACATAGATGAATCCGGCGGCGACCATTCCGGCGGCGAGCGCGATCTTCATCCACCAGTTGGAATACAAGCGCCTAAAGTGACTGAAGACATAGCCTGCGGACACAGCAGACAAGCCGAGAGCCAGAGGGGACATTAGGCCGGTGTCGCGCGCCGCCACACACAGGCTCAGGACCACGGCCAGCCATGTGAAGGCGCGGAGGGGCACATTGTGCTCGACCTCTTCGGGCCGCCGGTATGGAGAGTTGAGAGCGGAGAGGACTCCGCGCGCGGCGCTCATCCCGAAGCCTCCGTCCGTTCGAGCGGGGAGAACGTGAAGTCCGCCTCCGGGCCGGGCGGTTGAAGTGGATAATTCCCGGACTGCAACTCGATCAGGGCCAGCCACCGCAGAGCGCGCTCCCATGAATCCGGCGAATCGATAGCGATGCCGGGCGCGGCGGACGCCGTGATGGAGACGCCCGCGCCCCGCGCGAACACGAGGTGATAAGCCAGCGAGGCAGCCTGTTCGAGCAGCAGTTCGAATCGTTCTCCGCCGCCCGGCGGGTAGTTCGCGGCGTCGTTGTCTATGAATATCCCGGCGTGCTCGACCGCAGCGCCGTCGTTCTGTTTGACAATCGGCTCCCCCGCGCGCGCCGTCAGCTTCCAGTGTATCTGGCGGAGCGAGTCGCCGGGGACGTATTCCCGAAGTCTGTAGTTGTAAGAGTCGCGAAGCTCGAATCTCGCGGGGTTGGCGCGCGGGTCGGCGCGTCCGCCGTATTCGGCGAGGGTCTCCCCTTCCGCGCGGTCCACTCGCGGGTGCGCAAGCGAGACTGCCCGAAGCGGAAACTCGCGCCGCGCGGTAAAAATCCCAAGAGGAGCGCCGCAACTAACCGCCGCGCCCTCCATTTTCAGCCGTCCCCTGCTCTCCGGCACAAACCGCGCGGAAACCGTCAGAGCCGAGCGGGCTGGCAGCGACACGATGAACACGCGGTCGGGTTCGAATCTTATTCCCGGACATGACAGAGACTCTATCCTCAGCATGTGCCGGGATATCCGGGAGTTGTTTCTGATTGTGAGGATGGCGGTCGCGGGAGAACCGCGCTCGCAGAGGTCGGGAAGAGCGGCTTCGAGGGACACCGCTCGGAGGGCCGATTTCGGGGCAGCCACCGACACCGCCGCAAGAATAAGCATGAAGGAGATGACGACGTACAGCCAGCCCGACTGAATGTTCGTGGCTATGAGAAAAAGCAGTCCCGCCCAGAGGGCGAGAAAAATGAGCCTGCCGAATGCGGCGAGACGTTCGATCACGTTCTCACCCCGGACGAGGCGCGGGCAGCCTGTCAACGATGGCGGAGACGGCGGCCCGGTTAAGTTCAAGGTTGAGCCGGGAGGCCGACCGCAGGACTATCCTGTGCGCCAGCGCCGGAGCCGCCACCGCCTTGACGTCTTCTGGTGTCGCAAAGTCGCGGCCTCTGAAGAGCGCCTCGCATCTGGCCGCCCTCGCCAGCGCGAGCGTCGCCCTCGGACTCGCTCCGAGCAATATCTCGTCGCTCACGCGCGTCGCCGCGGCGATGTCCAGCGCGTAGTTCTTCACCGGCTCGGACAGGTGGACGGCGGACACCGCTTTCTTCACTCGCTCGACATCTTCCAGAGTCATCACCGGCTCAATCGAATCCAGCGGGTCGGACTCCGCCCTGTCGTCCAGTATCCGCGCCTCATCCGCGCGCGACGGATACCCTATCGCCGCCGATATTAGGAACCTGTCCAATTGCGCTTCAGGAAGCGGGAACGTGCCCTGTATCTCCACCGGGTTCTGAGTCGCTATCACCATGAAGGGCTGTTCGAGCTTGTGAGTGACGCCGTCGACGGAGACCTGAAACTCCTCCATCGCTTCGAGCAGGCTCGACTGCGCGCGCGGTGTCGCGCGGTTTATCTCGTCGGCCAGCAGTATGTTGCAGAACACCGGTCCGGGGTGGAACTCAAAACAGCCTTTCTGATGGATGTAAATATTCACTCCCGTTATGTCCGCCGGAAGCAGGTCGGGGGTAAACTGCGCGCGTTTCGTTTTGCCCTGAATCGAGCGGGCAATCGCCTTGGCGAGCGTGGTTTTCCCGACGCCGGGCAGATCGACTATGAGGAGATGCCCGCCGCAGAACAGGGCTATGAGTGAAAGCTCGACGGTGTCCCGTCCGCCGACGAAAACGCGCTCAATATTGCTTATGAGGAGTTGGATTTTTTGCGATGTTTCATTCATTTTTTCATTGTATTGCCGCGCGGCGCGCGTGTCAAATAAACCCCGCGACATCAAATTAGCTGTAGGGGGTATGCACTTGACTCAACCAACCCCAACCTGTAGTATTGTACGTCATGAGCACGGTGGAGGATTACCCCAAAACACTTATGGAATTCGAAAAGCGTTTTTCTACAGAAGAAGCTTGCAGAGATTATCTTTTCC
>JAKQBV010000497.1 GCA_029573925.1 bacterium | reverse complement strand
CGATCGGCGCGGGAATGGGAATGCTGGCAAAATCCGCGTTGACTGTGGACGGAGATTTCGAGCTGACCATGAAGCGTGTCGGAGGAGTAACGACCGCCACAAGCGAGCAGTTCGACGAAATGACCGCGAAGGCTCGCAAGCTGGGCGAAGAACTGCCTATCAGCGCACAGCAGGCGGCTGAAGCGATGTACAGCTTATCGAGCGCCGGCATGAACGCGAAGGAGACGCTTGAAGCAATCGACGCCGTTACGGGGCTTTCCATCGCTCAGAATTACGACCTCGCGCAGTCGGCAAATCTTATGACTGCGACATTGCGCGGGTTCGGGCTTGCTGCGAGCGACTCCGGGCGCGTTGCGGACGTGTTCAACAACGTTATTGCATCCTCCATGTTGAACATGGAAAAACTCGGAGAGGCGATTACCTACGTATCGCCCGTTGCGAAGAGTCTCGGAATATCCATCGAGGAGACCGCCGCCGCTATGGGTAAGCTGGCCGACTCGGGATTGAGGGGCGAGCAGATAGGAACGGCGCTTCGGGCTATCATGCTTCAGCTTCTTGATCCGACGGCAGAGGCGGCGAAGGAGTTACAGCGCCTCGGCGTCACTGTCACGGATACGACCGGGAAATTGCGCCCGCTGGACGAGATTTTCACCGATTTGAAATCATCCGGGATGACCGCCGCCGAAGCCGTGAAGATTTTTGACCGGCGATCCGTTGCCGCCGCACTGACGCTCTCCGAAGTATCCGGCGAGCTGAAACAGTATTCCGAGGAGCTTGGAAAATTAGGACGCACTCAAAAACTGGTCGCGGACATGATGGACACGTTCAAAAACAAAGCTGAGGCCGTCAGGTCCGCACTCAAAGAAACTCTTTTTGTGGTGTTCGACCAGATACAGGAGCAGAGCAAGGGCGTAGCGGACGAGCTGGTGAAGCTGGTCAAGGTTTTCAACGACTGGGCGAAGGAAACGCAAGTTTTCCGCAAGGTGATTGACGCACTTTTTGAAGGCTTCGGTCTGGTGACTGGAAACGCGGAACTCTTTGCACAGGCGCTGAAATCTATCGACGTGGACATGATAGCGGGGCAGTTCAAGAGCTTCGCGGAGGGCGTCAAGGCGCTTTTCGAGTGGTTTTACAAGCTGGCAAGCGGGATTGACTGGAAAGGGCTTGTGTCGAATCTCGACAAGATAGCTACCACCATAGCTACGGGGTGGGCGGCTGGCAAAATGTTCCTTATCACCGCTGGGATAGCAAATCTCATAGGTTCCTTTACGCTGCTCGGTGAAAAAGCGGTCTGGCTGTACGGCGTACTGAAAGCGAACCCGATACTTGCGGCTATCGGTGTAACGGCCGCAGGCGTTGCGTCGATAGTGGATTCTCTCGACAAACTGATGCAATCTCAAAAAAACATAGCGGAATACAACGCCGAAGCGGAACGCATGGAGCAGATTGCACGCGACTACACCGAAGCCCGTGAGGGAAACATCGTTGCGCTTGGGAATTTGCCTAAAAAGTATCAAGACCTGGTGAATGAGCAATTGAAAGTCCGCGCTGAAACTGAAAAGCTGAATGATGTCTTCGGAGAATCCGCAAGCATAGCAATGCAGATGAGCGG
>JAKQBV010000435.1 GCA_029573925.1 bacterium | reverse complement strand
GCGCACACGCGCGCGCGCGCATCATGCGCGCGTCTTTCTCGCCTGATTAAGGCGAAACCATTGAAAAGTGATTATGCGCCCTTCCTTACCGGGAAGCTCTTATGACTAAAAATAAATCTACACACATTGACGGACAGTAACTGACCGCATTTGCGGCCCGGCAACGCGCACCCGTCGCACCATACATATTCAGGGGCTACGTCCGCGTTGTACATCTTGGACCACATCGCGGCTGTCTCCGCGATTTTCTGCTCGTCTCCGGCCTTTGTGGCGATATATGCGGGACATTCAGAGCAAACAAGCCCGCATCTCGCGATTATTCTTTCGCCGCTGTCAAAATCACCCATTCGCGCTCTCCTCGATCAGATATTGTTCAAGACGATCAATCTTATTTCTTCCCCATAAGCCTGTCTGCTATGGCAAGCTGTTCCCTTATCCTCGAGGTAAAAATATCGTAATTCAAATCCGGAGCGCCGACAATCTTAGAGATGTCTTCAGAGCTAGGTTTGTTGCCCAAAGCCCACAACTGCTTCCTCACAAGCTCCCCGGCTCTCGGATCATTGAACCACTGTGGTCCGAAATCCTTTCTGAGTTTTTCCTCGATCTGCTCGGAAAGGAGGAAAGCGCGAGCGTAATCGGCGGCATAGAAGAACGAATCCACATCAGTTCTAAATCTGAGAGCTTCGTTCTCCGTCAGTTCAAACCCGTAGGCCTTGCTGAAAACCCGCCTGTAAGCCTGATGCGGATCGTCTTCGGGGCCGTCATAGTAAGGCCCGAAATATTCCGCGCCGCCGCCGTGAAGCAGCGTCTCGTATATCAGCTTCGCCCAGTTGTAACGCCTCACCATATACATCTTCCACAAAACCCTGTTGCGTATCAGCTTGCCGATTTCGGCGTCCGACATAATGGGAACCCGCTTCGAGGCCGTCAGCCCTTTGTTGTGCTCTCGAACGATTTCCCGGTATTTCAAGAGCCACTCGTAGTCCCCCCAGATATTCTCCATGAATATCGCGTAGCCTTCGGTGACGGCGTTGTTGCCAAGTTGCTGGAACTCCCATTTGTCGAGGTTCGTATTGGCGTAATGCAACGCGTGACCGCCCTCGTGGAAAAAAGTCTCAAAATCAGGAATTCCGCCGGAAGGTTTGACTGTCACCCGGATATCGTCCGGAACCGATATCGAGAAACAGGCCGCGCGCGGGTTCTTTTTCTCCCGTATCTCGTCGTCGATTGTTATCTCTGTTCCGGCAATTGTTTTCAAGTCTATTCCCATTCCGGATATGAGCGATTCGAAAGCAGGGATCGTCAACTCGGCGGGAAAATACTTCTGGAAAGCCGGAACCGCCGCGAAATAAAGTATGTCCGCCCTCGTGAACTTTTCGGCTGGGAATCCCATGATTTCCTGAACTTCGACCGCGAACAACTCGCGGTACATTTCATCCGTCTCGTCGAAGAACTTCTGGGTTTCCGCCATGAACTCTTTAAGATTTATCTCTCGGTACTCTTCGCTCAACTCCACAAAGCTCTTGTATCCTATCTCAACGGCCAGTTCCTGAATCCGCTCCTCTTCCTGCGCGAGTATGGGGTTCAAAGACTCTTTCCAGACAAGCGCTTCCGCCTCCTGCAGGGCGCGGCGCCGCTCCGGGTCGGTCTCATTCGCTTTCATTGAATCCAACTGCCTGTACGGAACCGGGTCTCCTACCCATTCGAGCTTTACAGTGGCGGACGCCTCCGCGTCGTTCACTTTGTCATAGAAATGCGCGGTGTCTATCGCGACGAACTCCGCCAGAAGAGCGTTCCTCATATATTTCGCCGCGCGTCGATCATCGTCGCTGAGTCCTTCCATCTTCATGTATTCGTTGAAAAACTCGACGTTTTCTTTTGAGAAAAGAGATTCGCGACCTTTGTACGTCTCCTCGAAAACGCTCCTCTCGCCATTAGTCCTGACATACCATCCGAGTATGGACTGGACAAGATATAACGCTTTCATCTCTTCCCTGATTTTGTCATATTTCTGCGCCGCAACTTTCGCGTCAAGCGCCGGCTTTGATTGTTCCGGTTTCTTAGCGCACCCCGAATTGATAGCGACAACCGCAGCCAGCGCGCCGATTCCGAGCATGTTGATAACTTTCATTGAATCCTCCGGTGATGTAATCTGCATTAATTCCAATTGATTAGTATTTGTTAAAATATCTTATTGAACTGAGCCTTGTGTTTCAACTCTGGAGCGCCGCCTCGGCTATGCGGTGTCGATTTCCTTCTTGATGATTTCGGCTATTGTGTCGTCCTGATTCGGCAAAACCGTTCTTAAGTCAAAACAAACCGCGCCGTCAACTATGCGCGCGACCACTGGCGGCGACCCAGCGCGCAATCCGGCGGCGAATCGGTCCGGAGACGCTTTGGGAGACACTGAGACAAGGAATGTGGGCAGAGTTTCGCCGGGAGTCGAACCGCCCCCGATCGTGCTTCGCCCCTCGACGATTCTAATCCTGTCGGGCGGCAACCCTGTCTTTCGGACCACTTCTTCGGCCCTCTTAAGAATTACTTCCGGACGCATCGCCATCATCTTGATGACAGGGATTTTTTCGGCCGCTTCGCCTTTCAGATATATGACAAGCGTGTGTTGAAGCGCAGCAAGGCAAAGCTTGTCCGGTCTTAAAGCGCGGAACAGAGGATGCTTTTTCAAAGGAGAGACATATTCGCGCTTGCCCACTATAATGCCGGCTTGCGGCCCGCCCAGAAGCTTATCCCCGCTGAAACACGCCATATCCGCTCCGGCTTTCATCGCTTCCATAGCGGTCGGCTCATGCTGAATGCCGAAATCCTCCATGCTTATCATCGCGCCGCTTCCGGTGTCGTAAACAAAAAGAATTCCCTTTTCGCGCGCAAGCGCCGCGAGCGCTTTGTCATCCGGAGCCTTCACAAATCCTTCCATCTTGAAGTTGCTATGATGCGCTTTGAGAATCATCCGGGTTGCCGGGTTGATCGCTTGTCTATAATCTTCCAGATTCGTATGGTTCGTCGCGCCGACCTCGCGCAGCTTCGCTCCGCTCTGTTCAAGAATATCGGGAATCCTGAATCCCCCGCCGATCTGTATCAACTCGCCTCGCGAGACGACGACTTCTCCTCCCTTGGCATACTGCGCGAGTATCAGAAATATCGCCCCTGCGTTGTTGTTCACCACTGCGGCATCCTCGGCGCCAGTGAGGGCCGCCAGCAGTTCCTCCTGAATATCTCCCCTGAACCCTCTTTTTCCGGTTAACAGGTTAAGTTCGAGATTGCAATAACCCGAACCCATCTCGGACAACTTATCAATCACTTCGAGACTCAGAGGAGCGCGTCCCATATTCGTGTGAATAATCACGCCGGTTGCGTTTATGGCGCTTCTCATGAACAGAGACATTTTTGCGCGGAGGGCCGCTCCGGCTTCTGCCTCGATGGTTTCGAACGCCGGACAATCCCCTCCGGCGGAGACATCCTTCCTGATTCGGTACAGAAGCCCGCGCAGGGCTTCCGCCGCCACAACCGGCGAAACACAATCAGCGGCGGCTATCACCGCCGGAGATGAAAGCAGCGTGTCCACTCCGGGAATTTTTCTCATTTCCTCATTTTTCATATCAGTCCGATTTTCCCACTTTTATTGCGGCCTCGCCGCTCTCTATTAGAGAGCCGATCACGGCCGTTCGCAAATCATATCCCGTCATTTCGGCTTCAAAAACACCCAACGCGTCAGGCGGCAAAGCTATCAGCAACCCGCCCGACGTCTGAGGATCGCACAACGCAATCCTCATGTTCTCGTCCACGACGTCTTCATATACTGCGTACTTTTTTGAGCTTTCAAAGTTGGTCAGCTTCGTGGTTATTCCCTGAGAAATAAACTCTATCACAGCCGGGTCAATCAGCGGAACGGAAAAAGCGTTAATTCGCGCTCCGACGCCTGACGCCGAGCACATCTCGTGAAGATGTCCCATAAGGCCGAATCCTGTAACATCGGTGCAAGCGGAAGCCCCTGCCGCCGCCATCGCCTTCGACGCCTGTTTGTTTAAAGTCGCCATAGTTCTTATTGTTTCTCTTAAAAGCTCCTCGCTTATCAATTCCGCTTTGGCTGCTGTCGTGAGCGCTCCGGTTCCAATCGGCTTAGTTAAAACCAAAAGATTCCCTGCCTTGCCTCCGTTGTTGCCGATGAATTTCGCCGGATTCACCAGCCCGGTGACGCTTAATCCGAAGAAAGGCTCCGGCGCGTCTATTGTGTGGCCTCCGATGATAGGGCAGTTCGCTTCCCTCGCCTTTTCAACCGCGCCGAGCAGTATCTTTTCCACAGTCAGGTTGTCCAGCTTCTTGCGGGGGAATCCGAGCACGTTCATGGCCACCACCGGTTTTGCGCCCATTGCGTACACGTCGCTCAGAGAATTCGCCGCCGCCACCGCCCCGTAATAATAAGGGTCATCCACCACCGGCGGAAAAAAATCGACAGTCTGAACCAGCGCCGTCGAATCGTCGATGCGGTAAACGCCGGCGTCGTCGGCCGTCAGGTATCCCTGAAGGATGTTAGGGTCGTCCAAGTGCGGCAAGCGGCGCAGAACCTGCGCCAGATCGTCTCGATCCACCTTGGCGGCTCAACCCGCGCATCCGGCAAGCGTCGTCATTCTGACTGTGTCTCTGCCGTTCATTCCGCTCCCTTCCCGGCGGCTTCCGCGCCTGATTATTTGCTTTTGCTATAACTGCAATAAATCATTGTAATACATATATATCCTTCGTTCAACGCCGCCCTCTAGCCCGCGCGGCCTTGACGCTAACGAAGTTAATCCGCCAGATAGATATTCGTAGCTCCCATTCCGCCCTGTCTCGACTCGCAAAACTCGAATCTTTTGACAAACGGATTTACTGCCAGATGCTCATGAACGGCTTTCATTAACGCGCCTGTGCCTATGCCGTGAATTATCCTCGCCTCGGCGGCCCCCGCCATGTTCAGCGAACTGATTTCATTTTCCAACGACTCAATAGCCTCAGCCGCTCTCATTCCCCGAATGTCGATCTCATTGCGCGCTCTTCCCTTAGCGTTGATGATATGCGTAGCATAATCATCGGGGGCGGTTGACGACGCCCTGCGTGGAACATCCCCCGCTTCTGAAAGATTCGCCAAGTCCACGCTCATCCTGAAATCGCCCAGCATAACTTTCACCCGCCCTCTTTTATCCAGGCCTTCGAGATATCTGACCGGCGAACCGGAATCTATGAGTCTGTACCATTTTTCCGGGCTCAATGATTCAGGGGCCACCGGTCTTTCTCTGGAAACCGAGACGGGTTTCTTCTCCGTAACAATTCGTTTTATTTCAGTCAATTCGCCTTTGACGCGAGCAACGCCGGGAAGCCCTTTTGCTTCGCTCGCTTCTTTAAGAATATCTCGGCATTTTTTCCGGGTTTCCTCGACCGCTTTTTCCGCCTCTTCATAAGCCTTGCGCATTCTTTCCTCTGCCGCGCCGCGCTCTTGGTCGAGTTTGGCGGCGTGCTCAGCCTTTTCCGATTCGAGTCTAAGGCGCTCTGCGCGCATGCTTTCCCGCTCCATGCCGAGAAAAGACTTCATTTCTTCCAGTTCCGCCAGAAGCCGTTCGGCCATGCGCGCCTGATTGGAAAGATAACCCTGCGCCGAGGTTAAAACGTCTTCTTTGAGGCCGGCGCGTCTCGCTATCTCCATAGCGTAGCTCTTGCCGGGCGCGCCTATTTCCACTCTGAACGCAGGCGCTCCCGCCCTCTCGTCGAAAACCATCCGCGCATTTTCAGCTCCGGAAGTGGCGGTCGCGAACGTCTTCAATCCGCTCTGGTGCGACGTCGCTAGAGACACCGCCCCTCTAGTCATTAACTCCTTTAATATCCCGCACGCCAGCGCGGAGCCTTCTTCCGGGTCCGTGCCAGAACATATCTCGTCGATAAGAACCAGACTCCCCGGCCCCGCGTTTTCAAGCGTCTCTTTTATCTCTTTAAGGTGCGATGAAAACGTCGATAGATTTTTCTCGACGCTCTGCTCGTCGCCGATTACGGCAAAAACCTTTTCATAGATTGGAAGCGAAGAGCCTTCGTCCGCCGGAATGTGCAATCCGGCCTGCGCCATCAACTGAAACAGGCCGAGCATCTTCATCGTCACGCTCTTGCCGCCGGCGTTCGGGCCGGTCAGCACCAAAGCCCTGATATCGCCTCCGATTTCGACATCGACTGGAAGCGCGTTGTCTCCCAGCAAAGGATGCCTGCCGCCCCGGACTTTTGCCGCGTCGCCTTCCGCAATCGCCGGCTCGATCCCTCTCATCTCCGCGCTCAGCCTTCCTCTCGCCAGAAGATAATCCAACTCTCCCAACGCTTCCAGACTTTCGTCTATCTCCGTAAACTTCTCCGCCAGCGCCGACGTTAGTTCCCTCAAAACCTTTGAAACCTCCGCCTTGACCGCAAGGCGCTCTTTGGTCAGTTCGTTGTTTTCCGATATCAACTCAAGAGGCTCCACAAAGAGAGTAGCGCCCGACGACGACCTGTCCTGCAAAGCCCACTGTCCTCTCGACAGATGCTCCGATTTAATCGGCATCACGAACCTGTCGTTTCTCGTCGTCACAACCGCGTCCTGTATCACCGAAGACATTTTGGAACTGTTCATTATCGAACGTAGTCTGTCGGGTATCGTCTTTTCCAGATCGCGCATTCTTCTCCTAGCGCGAGCCAGCGCCGGAGACGCTCCGTCCAGCACGTTGCCAAGCTCGTCCACCGAAGCCGCTATTCTTCTCGCGATAGACGTTCCGGCAAACAGCCTTTCACGGCATTCAGTAATATCCGGATATTTGACAGGATCGATCTTTTCGCCTTTCACGCTTCCGGCGAATTCAAGAACTTTTCTAAAACCATGTATTTCGAGAGGGTCGAGGATTTCTCCGCGTGAGAGCTTGCGCATCGGCAAATCCATGTCGGGAACGGACCTGAAATCCCACGACCCGCCCTTTTCCTGCGCAAACATCCTGCATTGCGAAGTCAGCCCGAGTTCCTCTCTCACATCCGCTGCGTTTGCGCTGACGCTTGTCGAAGACGCAAATTCCTTTCCGCGAGTCGATCCGCAAAGGCCTCGCAACCTGTCGACTATTCTGTCGAATTCCAGCCGTTGTTTCGCTTTTTCAATCATTCACGCTTCCAAACCCCTATTTGCTATCAAAAAAGTGTCGGCCATCATAAATCAAATGTCAACTTGAGGATCGCTCAGAGTTAATCCGGATTATTCGCGCAAAAATCCGGATTAATAAAAAAACCGCCCTTGGAAGTCCCTCGGGCGGTTTAATTGATTGTTTTAACAGCTCGATAGAGCCGTCTTCAACTATTTCAGAAGTTGCAGAATGCTCTGCGGCTGAGCGTTGGCCTGAGCGAGAATCGCCGTTCCGCTCTGCTGGAGAATCTGAAGGCGGGTGAACTCGCTGATCTCCACCGCCATGTCGGCGTCCAATATTCTGCTCTTGGCGGCCGAAATGTTGATGTCGGCGGCCTTAAGGTCGTCGATGATGTAATTGAGCCTGCGCTCCTGTATGCCCAGATTCGAGCGAACGTCGGAAATCGAGTCGATTGCCGACTGAACTTCGTCTATCGAAGTCTGAGCCGCTCCCGCCGAAGCGATATCCGTAAACGCATACGCTGTCAGGTCATCCATGTCGATGTCCAACTGATAGTTGGCGTCGTTGTCAGGCCCTATCTGCAACGCCTGAGTCCCGTAAGTGCCGTCAAACAGCACTTTGGTGTTAAACGTCACAGCAGCCGATTTACGCGTGATTTCGTCCACGAGGCTTTGGAACTCATTGTCCAGCCTTGTCAGATCCGCCGAAGTCAGCGTGGCTTCGTTGGCGGCGCGGACCGCGAGGTCGCGCATCCTCATCAGGATATCGTGCGTGGCGGCCAGAGAGCCGTCCGCAGTGCGTATCAGGTTGATCCCGTCTTCCGCGTTCTGCACTGCCGTCCTGATTCCGCCTATCTGCGCTTCCATCCCCTTGGCGATGGCAAGCCCGCTCGGATCGTCCGCCGCCCAGTTGATTCTCAGTCCGGACGACAGTCTTGCGAGCGATGTCTGCAATCCCAGATTCGTGAGCCTGAGATTGTTCATTCCTATCAATGAACTTATGTTGGTGTTGATTACCGTCATGTTTCAGTCCTCCATCCATTTGGAAGTGATGTATCCGGGTCTCCATACCCGGGCCTTGCCCCCAAGCCGGCCCTATCGGATTCCCTCGTCGCGCGCCGCGCGACGGCTCGGGTTTCGTCAGCCGTAATGACCGTTGCCTTCCTTCCGGCAGCTTCTCCGGAAACCGCCCTGTTCCAACAGGCTTTTCAGCGTTCGGTCTTTCCGCTTCTGTTTTCGATTGCCGGTCGTTCCGGCAAATCAGTCATTCTTCCTCCTATCGCTCCCCGACTCGGGAAACGATGAACCACCGCGCCGTAATCCCACACGGCTGACTACTTCAGTAGCTGCAGAATGCTCTGCGGCTGGGCGTTGGCCTGAGCGAGGATCGCCGTTCCGCTCTGCTGGAGAATCTGAAGGCGGGTGAACTCGCTGATCTCCACCGCCATGTCGGCGTCCATAATCCTGCTCTTTGCGGCCGAAATATTGATGTCGGCGGCCTTAAGGTCGTCGATGATGTAGTTGAGTCTGCGCTCCTGTATGCCCAGACTCGAGCGAACGTCGGAGATCAGATTGATTGCGTCCTGAACCGCGCTAATCGCCGCATTCGCGTCCGCTGCCGTTGACAATGTCACTGTGCCCTGATCTATTCCGAGATCCGTGTCGGCGAGAGCTGTTATCGTTATCGAGAGCCTGTAGTTCGCATCGTTGTCCGCACCGACCTGCAGCACGAGACCGCCGTCGAAGGTTCCGTCAAACAATGCTTTCGTATTGAATGTGACCGCTGTTGATTTGCGGTCGATTTCGTCCGCAAGGCTGCTGAACTCGTTGTTCAATCGCTGTAAATCCGCCGAAGTGAGAGTCGCTTCGTTGGAAGCGCGCACCGCGAGGTCTCGCATCCTGAGAAGAATGTCATGCGTGGCGGCCAGAGAGCCGTCCGCAGTGCGTATCAGGTTGATCCCGTCTTCCGCGTTCTGCACTGCCGTCCTGATTCCGCCTATCTGCGCTTCCATCCCCTTGGCGATGGCAAGCCC
>JAKQBV010000473.1 GCA_029573925.1 bacterium | reverse complement strand
CTATTGTCGAAGGCGTTGTTGTCGAAGTTGTGAAGTACGGCGCGTTTGTGAAAATGCGCAACGGTAAAACAGGGCTTATTCACATTTCCCAGATAAGCAATGAATTCGTTCGGGAGATAACCGACCACATTTCTCCCGGCGTCCGCGTAATGGCGAAAATCGTCTCCATAGACGATAGAGGCAGGATTCAACTTTCTCTGAAAAACGTTCCTCAGGATGGTCTGTCCGAGGGCGATCAACAGGACGAGTCGCCGGATGTTCAGCGCCGAGAAGTCAGGAGAACGCCCCCGCGCTATCAGGAATCGCGCGAGGAGGACTCTTTCGAAAGAAAACTTAAAATGTTCATGCGTCAGAGCGAAGACAGAATGGTCGACATAAAAAGAAACATAGAATCCAAACGCGGCATAAAGAAAAAGAAGAATAAAAATAAATAATTAGCATCGGTTAAAACGAACCTTTCATCATGATTCCAGTTGAGTTTTTGTATGGGCCAAAGCGCTGTGTCCGCCCGAATAGCCGGGTTTTTTTATTTAATTTGATATTGAATATAACAAATGAAGTATAATTCTTTTTCGAACAGTTCCGATGTCGGCTGACGATTAATTTAGGCGTGCCGCGGCGGGCTGATTGAATCGAAACAACAACGTACAAACAACAAAACGCGGGGTGCGAGATGAAAAGAAGAGCGGCAACCGGGATCGCGATAGTCATAGCTCTGGCAACAGTGTGCGCGCGCGCCGAGGCGGCGGGCATGTTGTCCTCTGAAAGCTCCAAGCAGCCGGTTGTGCTGGTTCACGGCTATTTCGGCTCGATAGCCGGCCAGACTTCGGTCGAGATGTACTGGTCGTTCATATCAACGCGGCTAAAACTCGACGGATTCGACGTGTACAAGATAGCCCTGCCGGATGGGGCCATGGAGGACATCCCGCGAAGCGCGGCGGTTCTACGCGACTACATCGACGCGACGCTTGCCCGGACGGGCAAGTCGAAAGTGGATTTGGTCACGCACAGCGAGGGCGGTCTGATTTCCCGGTACTACATCAAACATCTCGGCGGCGCGGGCAAGGTTGACGATCTGGTGACGATAGCCACTCCGCACAGGGGCACAAGCGTGGCGCATATCGGCCCCGGAGAAGCCGCGCGCCAGATGGAGATTTACAGTTCCTTTCTTCGAGAACTGAATACGCAGCCCACTCTGACCGGCGACATCGACTACACGGCGATTTTCAGCAATCACGACGAGATGGTGGTTCCGAACGAAAACGGTTTTTTCGCGGGCGCGGTAAACATGAACGTTAACTTGCTGGGTCACGGCGGAATAATGTTCAATGAAGACGTATATAAGATGACGCGCGGAGCGTTGAAGAACAACACCGGGGAGGGCCGCAGGGCGGTCCCGATTCAGATTATAAAGTCAGCAATGGTGACTAACAACCCGAACGTCACCCTGAGGCTGAAGAAGTTCAACCATTTCCACGACGACGAGGATATGCGCCAGATGAGGATAAGCAACAAGCAGTTCCTTCATGGCGCGGATTGGCATTCTTTCGCCGACACGAAACAGTGGACGCTGGACGACTCCCGCGACGGCATGAAGGCCGTCTATGTTCAGTTCAGGAATAGCGGAAATCTGCTTTTTCCAAAGGAATCCCCGACTTATGTTGACTATATCTTCCTCGACAGGGA
>JAKQBV010000440.1 GCA_029573925.1 bacterium | reverse complement strand
GCCTTTATTAAAAAGCGACTGAAGTCGCTTATATGAAAGCGACAATGAATTGTCGCACTCCAAATTAAACAAACTAAAAACCTTTTTACAAAAGCCATATATTTACTGGCAGAACTATCTGATTTTCAGAGATACTCAGGTATTGTTTTGAAAACCGGAACTTCCCTGCCGCCGCCGTTGTTATAATTACGTTGTTTTCAGACTGCGGCGTTTGCGCGAGATTTAAAAATGAACCACGGATACAAAAGACGGCACGATGACTCAGAGAAAACAATTCCGTCGGTAGGCGGAGATTTTTCATCAAATAAAAAACCGAGTTAAACATCAGACGCGGACGCGGCATGCGTCCGGCGCGGAGGAACGAAATGAAAAGAACGAAACTGTTGGTAGTCGGCGGAGTGGCCGGTGGAGCGACAGCGGCGGCACGCGCGCGCAGGGTGGACGAACACGCGCAGATAATCGTTTTCGAAAAAGGCGAGTTCGTTTCTTTCGCCAACTGCGGCTTGCCGTACTATATCGGCAATGAAATAACTGAAAAGAGCGACCTGCTGGTGGCGACCGCTCAATTCCTCATGGCAAGGTTCAACATTGAGGTAAGGACGTTTTCAGAAGTGGTAAAATTAGACCGGGCCGCAAAAACCATCGAAGTGAAAAACCTGAAGACTGGCGAGAGCTATTCGGAGAGCTATGATAAGCTGATAATCGCTCCGGGCGCTTCTCCAGTCAGGCCGCCGCTCGAAGGCATCGATCTGGACACCGTTTTCACTCTCCGCAACATCCCTGACACCGAAAGAATAAAAGAATACGTCGATACTAAAAAGCCGGAATCGGCGGTGGTCGTAGGCGGCGGATTTATAGGGCTGGAAATGGCCGAACAACTCGAGTGCCGGGGCGTCAAAGTCACCGTCGTCGAGATGCTCGACCAAGTTATGCCGCCCATTGATTTCGACATGGCGGCAATCGTCCACAGGCATATCCGCGACAAAGGCGCGACTCTAAGGCTCAAGGACGGCGTGAAGTCTTTCCGCAAAGAGGGCGGCCGCACTGTCGTCGCCACTTCCAACGGCCCCGACATCGTGTGCGATCTCGTCGTGCTTTCCATCGGCGTAAAGCCTGACAGCGGCATAGCCAAGGACGCAGGGCTTGCCCTCAACGAACGCGGCGGCATTAAAACGGACGACCGCATGAGAACCTCCGACCCGGATATCTACGCGGTGGGAGACGCCGTCGAAGTGATAGACATAGTGACCGGCGCTCCCGCCATGATTCCGCTGGCCGGGCCGGCGAACAAGCAGGCGCGCATCGCCGCCGACAACGCTCTAGGCCGCGACTCGGCTTTCAAAGGCGCTCAGGGAACCGCCATCGTCAGGGTCTTCGACCTGACCGTCGCCTCCACCGGCAACAGCGAAAAGGCTCTAAGGCGCGCGGGCATTCCCTATCTTGCCTCGTTTACTCACTCCGCTTCTCACGCTTCCTATTACCCCGGCTCCGCAATGATGTCGGTGAAACTCCTTTTTTCGCCCGACGGCGGCAAGGTTCTCGGCGCTCAGATCGTCGGCGGCGACGGCGTGGACAAACGCATAGACATCATAGCGACCGCCATCAGAGCCGGAATGACGGTTTTCGACCTCGAAGAGCTTGAACTGGCTTACGCGCCTCCATTCGGCTCCGCGAAAGACGCCGTCAACATGGCGGGCTTCGCAGCCGCAAACATCCTCAAAGGCGACTCCCAAATCGTCCACTGGCATGAGATTGAAAACCTCGACATGAACGAGCATGTCCTGCTCGACGTCAGGAACAAGCCCGAAGCCGCGTCGGGGACGATAGAAGGCTCGGTGATGATTCCTCTCCACGAGTTGCGCGCGCGGCTCGACGAGTTGGACAAATCAAAGACCCACATCGTGTACTGCGCCGTCGGACTGCGCGGGTATGTCGCTCACAGGATTCTGGCGCAGAACGGGTTCAAATCTAAGAACCTCAGCGGAGGATACAGGACTTATGCCGCCGCCGCCGGAGAGGCGCGCGCGCCTCAATCTCCTCCGCTTGATGTCGATAAAAAAAAAGAGCCGACCCGGCAGCCTCTGAATGAAAGCACACAAAACTTGAACATCGATTTCAAAGTGAACGCCTGCGGTGTCCAGTGCCCCGGCCCTATCATGAAGCTAAAGGGCAAGATAGACGAGATGAGCGACGGACAGACCGTGCAGATAACATCCAACGAGCCGGGGTTTCTCAAAGACATCCCCGCGTGGTGCGAAAACACCCGCAACGAGCTTGTTTCGATGACGACCGAAAAAGGCGTCCACACTGCGGTGGTTCGCAAAGGCGCTCCGGCATCCGATGACGGAGCTCCTTCCTGTTCGGTCTCTCCGAACAAGGAAAAGGCGCTCATCGTATTCAGCGACGATCTGGACCGGGCCCTTGCGGCATTCATCATTGCCAACGGGGCCGCCGCCATGGGCAACAAAGTCACTCTCTTCTTCACCTTCTGGGGCCTGAACGTGTTGCGCAAAAGCGAGTCGTCCGTCCGCAAAGACGCCATATCCGCCATGTTCGGCGCTATGATGCCCAAAGGCCCGGAAGCGCTCTCGCTCAGCAAGATGAACATGGGCGGCATGGGCACGAAAATGATGAAGATGATTATGAAACAGAAAAACGTCAACACGTTGGGCGAACTGATAAGCTCCGCGATGGAACAAGGCGTCAGATTTGTTGCCTGCGCCATGACAATGGATATAATGGGAATCAAGATAGAGGAGCTTATAGACGGCGTCGAGGTCGGCGGCGTGGCCGACTACCTGAACACAGCCGACAAGGCAAACATGAGCATGTTTATCTGACAAGGCCCGCGCGGCACATCCCGCCGTCGCCTTGAACCCGAATCAGTCATTTGGATTCGGTAGCGATTGTTCAGAGCGGATGAAATGCGAGGCGCAAGACGCATTTTTGAAGTGAATAGAACATATGGTTCATGAACAAAAAAATGCGGCGGCAACGAAGCAGTACGCCGCTATGAAAATCGCCCCGGTTCGCCGGCGGTATCGGCGAATCCGGGTTGAAATACGAACATTTAGGAGAAAACCATGAAGAGCAAAATCGCTCAAGCCATAAAGTTGGAACATTCGCCTGTGGCGATGCTTTGGTCAGACGAAAAGCCTGAGGGAGCCACCCAGTTTAAGCCGGGCCGCTGGGGTTGCGTCATGTTTCTTCTGGCTGTCGCGGCAAAAGGCAAAACCGCCGTCGCCGATATTGAGACATTCGGATGCA
Source organism: bacterium (assembly GCA_029573925.1). Classification (GTDB taxonomy): domain Bacteria; phylum UBP15; class UBA6099; order UBA6099; family UBA6099; genus UBA6099. The sequence continues at coordinate 1,031 of JAKQBV010000440.1, read as the reverse complement.
TCGGAGGCGGCGTCGGGCTTGGTTTCGGAAATCAGTATGATAAATTCCCCGGCGGGATAGAACACTACATATCTTCCGGAAATCCGGAATTCTGCCAATCAGAAATAGGCCGCCAAATCGCCGCACAGATGCCCGACCTCGTAGAGGGCGAACGATACGTCAAGAATCCGGATATCGCCAAACAGTTTATCGACAGCCTTCCGATAACGGAAGTTCCGACAAAATACGTGGTTTTTAAACCCGTCGGGCAAGTGACGCCGGACGAGACAATCAAGGTCGTGACTTTCTTCGCGCGGCCCGATCAATTGTCTGCCTTGATAGTTTTGGCGAACCACGCGAGGGCCGGACAGGTGAACGTGACAGCCCCCTTCGGCGCCGGCTGCCACCAGACTGGCATAATCCCGCTGAAAGAAGAAGAATCGGAATCTCCACACGCCATAATTGGCCTCACCGACATCTCCGCCCGCAAGAACATCATGAGGATGCTCGGACACGACCTGTTGACGCTTTCCGTCCCGCGAAAACTTTTCTTCGAGATGGAAGAAAACGTGGAAGGCAGTTTTCTTGAGCGGAACTCTTGGCGGGAAATCCTCGAACATCAGGCGGACAATTGCTAGCGCGACTCTATCGCCGCAAAGCCGAGCGTTGACCTGACAACACATTAAATATATATTGAAACCTTGTCGGAGCGAGCATATTTCGCGCGCGCGTTCCAATGTGAATCCGACACATTATCTTGGGAGTCGATTTTCAGTGAGCGGAAAGAGAAGCGACGAACAGGCATATAAGTTTCTTAAGATTCAGAATCGGCTCGCTTTCGAGTTGGGCAGGACCTCGTCGTTGTCGGAAGCTCTGGAATTCTGCATCGACGCCGCTCTGGAAGCCACTGGGATGGAGTTCGGAGGAATCTATCTTATTGACCGTGACGGTGGGCTTGAAATGCCGGCTCACAAAGGGCTGTCCGACGCCGTTGTGGCGGCGGTGAAGCATTTCGACAAGGACTCTCCGAGGGTGGGCTATATCCTGCAAGG
>JAKQBV010000423.1 GCA_029573925.1 bacterium | reverse complement strand
AGCGGGCAATGGGCCTGTGAGCGCGTCGAGGATATTCAGCATAGACTGGACGCCGCCGGTAATATTGACCGGAGAATTTGTCGAAGCGAGCGACTATCTATGGATTTCGCCTTCAAACAACAGGCTTTATTTCGGAAACGGCATGGTCGCCGCGCAGGAGTTCCAAGTCGAGGGGACCGCTTCCGACGCTCTGTCGGGAATGTATCGCGCGGCGTTCTCCGCTGCTTTCTCGGACAATCCGGTTGACGACATGTCGGCAGAAGATTGGAGCGGAACATACGACATCGACAATGCCGACGGCGTTGCGGACAGCGTGACGGTTACGGTGTACGACCTCGCGGGCAACAGCGCGTCGGCCACGTATAACACCGTTCGCAATAATAGTTTGAGCGTGGAGTTCTTGAACCTGTCGCCGACCGGCCCTCCCGCTTTCACGCAGTTCAAGCTCTACTATCCCGACGGGGTCACGGAGATGACCTCGACCGGAGCGGACGGCCTGTCAACCACTGTCACCGGCGGATATGACTTGTCGAAGTTTATTAGGCTTTACGACAAGAACGCCAATGCTGAAGTGGTTCTGGACGATCCGGATGACGGCGTGGACGGCGACTTTGTGATTCAAACGCTGGCCTATCAGAATGGCTGCGGAACAGCTCCCGGAGACGCTTGGTGCCTAGAACTATACACTATCGGTTGCGCGAGTTGCCACAACACGCCGCACTATATCGGCGTGTTTACCGCAGTCGGGGTAGAGATTAGGACGAACGCTTTCTATTCGAATATTCCGGAAGACCATACCATCAACGGCGACCTCGGCGGGCCTCCTGTAGGGCCTCCTTTCGCAATAGGCGATCCCGGAACCGTCGAAATCGGATCCGGCCCCGACTATCTGTTGTTGGCCGCGCTTGGAGAAAGAATTGTAACAACGGACTTCACGATAAGCGCTTGGTGCGTCGGAGGCGCGTGTTCGCCCGTCTGCGCGCTAGGCAACTACTGCTCGGACACAGCTTCTATTGTGACGAAACCTGATTATGTGAAGATGGACACGGGCGGCGGTCCTGTTCTTGCGTCCAATATCGCCGACGACTCCACTCCGGCTGCCGGAGAATGGTCGTGGGATACAGCAAACAAGAGAGTGGTTTTATTTGACAATCCGGGCGCGCCCGGAACGACGATAACAGCTACTCCGAACGGTGGCAGCGAGACTGTTTGTGTGACGTTGATAGACGGATGCGGCATACTTGTGGACGAAGGCGGCTGGAGCGACGACATAGTTGAACTAACACTTTCCCAAGCTCCGGATTCAGGCATGGATATCACCGAAAACTTGGCTGATATCAATCAAGGATTCGCAAACGTGACTGTTCCCGCAGCCGCTCTTTCACAGCCGAACCAAACTGTCATCAAAGGCAATCTGGTCAAAGGAAAAGCGTGTTTCTCTGTAACAGCCGAACAGTTGCCCTCTGATGATCCGCAGACTCCCATAATGATATCCTCCGCATATTTCGGAGCGACGCCGCTTTCGCACAAGGTCGGGGAAAATTCGCCTCTTTATCTATTGATTAGACCCCACAAAGGAATTCCGGAGTCCGACAGTTTCACAGGAATCGTGGATGTTGAAGATGTGTTTGTTCCCACGCCGGACACTACAGCTCAGGCGATTGTGTTGTCGCCGATGTGGAGTTACGACGGAGGAAAGATGCTTTTCACGTCGCGCCAGTCAAACCCCTGCGATGGAAACGCAGCCATTGGGGATTCGGAGTATTCCAACTTCAATATTTACACTTTGACTCTTTCAGGCGGCATTCTGACGGATTGCGCGCGGTTGACCAGCAACGTCAATGACGGATTTGCCACATACGGCGTCGATCCTTCAAGCGATGTGACATGGACCGCCGACGCGTCCAAGGTGATATTTGCCGCTCCCGATCATATCGGGACTGGAAGAAACAAACTTTTCTGGGTCGACTCGACGGTTGGAGTCGGACAGTCAGTCGGAGATCAATACGACTATCCGCCCGCCGGGCCTGTCATCGCCTCTGAAATGGTCTGGGAAGATGTTACGGTTGGAGATGACACAATCAAAGTCAACCTCAATCCCGGTATATTAATTAACATCGGCGATAAGGTTTCGATTTACGAATTGGATTCTTTCACAGGGCAGATTGCCCACTCAGAAATTGCAGAAGTGACGAACATTCAACACGACTTTGGGGATTTTGTCACAGAAATAGAAGTGACGCCTAATACCGTCAACAGCTATCTTGGCATGATGAGCGGAGGGTCGAGTTTTGTCGAATATCCGGCGACGCTCAGGCAGATGGGGCAAAACATTGTTCCGTTGGACGACGACGCGGACTGGTGGGACCCGAACGCGTCCGGCAATTATGCGGAATGCGCGGCGGCATACCAAAGCAAGCTGTTGGCGGTGCGCAAGCCGTCGGCGAACGCGGAGGATTACGTTTGCGGCCCGGCATGCGCGCAGGACGGCGCGGCCACAACGAACGCAAACATCGTGATGATCTCAGACACCAACGCCGACAGCGAATACACGGTTGGCGGCGGAGACAACCTGATAAAAGTGACGAACTTCCACGGAGCAGGAGCTTACTCTGTAAATCAGGTGTGGCCGATGAAGCCCAAGTGGTCTCCCGATTGCAAGATGATATCGTTCCTAGCGTGGGACCGCACGCCGGGGAACACGAACCCGACGCCGCCGTCGAAGACCAGCGTGTACATAATCAACCTCGACGCCGAGCATTCCGGATTTGCGAAAGCGACTCTGCCGATTTCCTCTTTGACGGACACAGGCGTGTACCCAATCTACAAGTACGACGCCCACACAATGCCCGCCAACTTCCCGAACTGGTCGGCTGACGGAAAGCTTGTTTCATACTCGATAGACCGCAACAACGCTCTTGACCTCGAACAGGCCAGCGCGGACATGGACAATCTGGTAAGCCAGATGTTCGGTTCGAGCAACTACGACATATTCCTTGAGTACATACTCGATCAGCCTGAGAGCCAAGGAGCGATATTCTCGCCGCAGTTGATGGGGAATGTGGACAACAACGAGATGGCGCTGGCGCAGTGTCCGACGAACGCGGCGTCCGCGTGCCCGAACAAGCCCAACTCGCCGTTCGTTCAGGTGTCGCAGATGTACTTAGGAGCCGGCGCTTATCTGAGGATGCTCACCCTCGGAGACGAAAGCGAGGTTAACGAAGGCGGAGGAATACTGTTCCAAGACGGAATAATAACAGCCGTGTTCCCGCCGAACGTGGTGGCAAGCAGCACGGTGTTCTATAACGCGGACCCGACAGCGTACTGCGGCGGGGTGGGGCTGCCCGATTGTCCGGTCAATCCGACCAACGACTTCATAGTGCAGGCAGGCGAAGCGCGCGAGTATTTCCCCGACGGCACCAACTTCGAGTCATACGCGCGCCTGATATTCAGATACTGCGACAACGACGCCGACGGATACGTTGACGCCGGCACGGAGAACGTGCACGTGGCGACCGCAGCCGGAACGAAAGCGTTTACTTATGATTCATTAACGAACACATGCAGGATAGACGGAGTTCTGACATCCGGCGGAACCATCAGCGCCGACACGCTGGCAGTTTACTACTGGGACAAAAACGCAATCCCGCCTCAATGGGTTCGCATGGACGGAGCTGTGGACAAGGTAAACAAGACGATTACCGTGTTCTCGAAACACTTCTCAAGGTACGACACGCTGGGGTTCAGGACAGGGCTGCAGGCTCCCGTGCTCGTGCCTCTGCAGATAACCGACATCCGGACATACCCGAACCCATACGTGCAGTCGCGCAACTGGGCGGACGGAATCAAGTTCGCCGCCGGAGGGCTGAGCGGATACGGGCCGATCAACATAGAGATAAAAGTTATCGACATCAGAGGGTCTCTTGTGGCGACGCTGGCCGGAGTGGTGAACGGCAACGCGCCAACCGACTTCAGCAACGTCTTGGAGAACAACGCATATACCCTGTTGCACTGGACGAACCCCGTGAATGCCGCAGGCCGACCGTTGGCATCCGGAGTCTATCTCTACTACATGACCGCCCGCACGACAAACTACGAAGTCACTCACAAAGGCAAGTTCTCAATAGTGAGATAGAGGCCGCAAAGAAGGAATGCAATAATGCCGTAGAGCCGAGAAAGATAAATGAAAGGAGTCTTGACATAAAAAACCAGTAAATTAGAATCTATTGTGCAATTTGAATGGGACTTTGATTAGATAATAAACGGGCAGGACGGAATTGATTCCGCCTCCCGGTTCGCCAACGTAGCTCAGCTGGCAGAGCAGCGCATTCGTAATGCGCAGGTCGTCGGTTCGAATCCGACCGTTGGCTCAGGAAATCATTTCTCTACAATTTAATGCTTTTTCAGCAGTTTCATTGTGTTATCAAACTAGGCTCGAATAACGGCAAGAGAAAAAGCATTTTGTTCACTTGTATTTTTGTGTGCCGTTCAACTGGAGGTTGAGAAATGAAGATGTTACATTCAAAAACAAAAGCTCTTGACATCAGTATAAAATCGATATATATTGTTTTGATATAGTCAAACATCGCTTTCTTGTTGATTCGTAAAAATATGTTCATGGGGGCGTTTCATGAGCGAGTATTATCGAGACACGGAGCATCTTTACGAGATTTATAATTACTTTCTAGGCCGGGTTCTGACGGACGAAAAGATAGGCGCAAAGATGGCGCGCGCCGGTATAATAATTAAGTTCATATATACGGACCCCGACGGGGAAGTGACGATTGACCTGAAGAATCCGCCCACGAAACCGGGCTACTTCGGCGATTTTTATCTTGGGCCGTGCGACAAGAAGGAAGACGTTTGGTCGAAGCAGTCGGCGGACCACTCGCACAGGTTCTGGCATGGCATGGAGAATCCTATTGTTGCGATAACCAAGGGGAAGGTGAAACAGGGCGGAAATGTGACGGCAATGATGAGGTTGCTGCCGGTAGTGAGACCGGCGTTTGAATTGTTTCCTGTCTGTCTCGTGGAAATGGGGCAGGGAGAGCTGGCGTTGAAAAAAGTCTGATTGCGGCATAAGGATTGAAACGGGGATTGATATGGGAGTGAAACACGCGATACTTGGGCTTCTTCATTTCGGAGACATGCATGGATACAGGATAAAAGAGCTATTGCAGCGCGACTTCGGACACATGTGGACCGTGAATTTCGGGCAGATATATCCGGCGTTGAGGGACATGAGAGAAGAAGGGCTTGTGACCATGTCGAGGGTCGAGGGGGAGAGCGCTCCTGACAGGAAGCTTTATTCGATAACGGAAGAAGGGCGAGCGGAGTTCCGCAGGTGGCTAGAAAGCGAGCCGGAGAGAGGGTTGACGATCCGCGACCCGTTTCTGCTGAGGTTCGCTTTTTTCGGTTTCGGCGAGCCAACTCTGGCTCTCGAACGCATAGATGAACAGATAGCATTATACGAAGAGCAACTTGAACAGAGGCGGGGCAAGGCTCCCAGAAGGACGCTCGGCAACGTTCAGGCGCGACTGTTGAGCGAGCTTGGGCTGATGCTAAACGTGTCGATGCTGGAATGGTTGAAGCGGGCGAAGGAAGAAATCAAATCTGAGACCGCCGGAACCCGACCGCGCAGAGTTGCCGGAGTATAAGGAGCATCAAAAATGGAATTTACAGGAATAACGCTTGTGACCGGGGCGGCGGGTTTTATGGGCAGACATCTTGTCGAGTATCTATCGGGGCGCGGCGTGAAGGTAAGAGCTTCGGCCAGATCTCGAAAGGACACATCTTTTTTCGACAGGTTAGGAGTCGAATTCGTCGCCGCCGACCTAACGAAGCCTGAGACGTTGCCGGCGCTTTTTGAGGGCGGGGTTGACAGGATATTTCATCTCGGGGCAATCTGCAATTTTTCAACTCCGTACGAAAAGCTCAGTCCGACCAACGTGGCGGGAGTAGAGCGGATAGCGACGCTGGCAATGGAATCCGGAGTGAAAAGGTATGTGCATTGCGGTTCAACGAGCGTTTATGGGCCTTACACGGGCAAGCCGTTCAAAGAGGATTCACCGCGCAATCCGAAGGACAATTACGGACGAAGCAAGAGGGACGGCGAAGATGTGCTGTGGAAAAAGATCGATGCCGGGTTCCCGGCGATAATCACGCGTCCATGCACTGTTTACGGTCCCGGATGCAATGACGGAGCGGGGAAGGCGTTTTCCCGGCCGACTTCGATATCCGTCATTCCCGGCGACGGACGGCAATTTTTGTCCAACGTAAGGGCGGAAGATGTCGCGGCGGCCCTCGATCATCTTTCATATATTGACTCAGCGGTTGGCAAAGCCTTCAATATCGCAGACGACAGTCATCCTACCCTTGCAGAGGCGCTATCATTGGCGGCGAAAGCGTTCGGCGCTAAACCGCCTTCTTTGAAGATCCCTCTTGAGATTGTAAAGCTTATCGCTCTCGCGGATGGATTCATTTCGGAACGAAAAGGAAAAATACCCGATCTTGAGTATGACGCGGTGAAATATCTTTCCGACGACTATGTGGTCGACAACACCCGGCTGAAGGAAACCGGTTATAAGTTTATATATCCTGATTTCAAGGAATCAATGAAGCAGATGGGAGAATGGCACAGGCGGAATTCAGCCGCCGCGCGCTAGCGGCGATGTTGAAGAATACTGGCAGGGCGCGCAAGGCTTGATGTCGTTTACTAAAATTCTCTGGAGGTCGCGATTATGAAACAGGTTGTGGTTATAACAGGACTTGGTCAGGGCATGGGCCGCGAGACGGCTAAGCTGCTTGCGAAATCCAGGGATGAAATCGCGGGTTTCGACGTCGACGGCGAAAGCGTTGGAACTTTGGAAGAAGAGTTGCGCCGCGCGGGCAGAGACCCTCTTTTAAAGAAGATAGATGTGACTGACAGGGACGGGATACTGAAATTCCGCGATGAAACGCTGAAGAAATATGGACGCGCGGATGTCGTTCTGTCGAACGTAGGGATAGGTTTTTTCGGCCCGTTTGAAGAGGTTGACCTTGAGAAAGCCCTCAAATGTCTGGAAATAAATGTCATAGGGACAGCCGCGGTATTTCAGGCGTTTCTGCCGTCGATGCGAAGCCGGGGAGCGGGCAAGCTAATAGCGGTGTCCTCG
>JAKQBV010000413.1 GCA_029573925.1 bacterium | reverse complement strand
TAAAAAGCGACTGAAGTCGCTTATATGAAAGCGACAATGAATTGTCGCACTCCAAATTAAACAAACTAAAAACCTTTTTACAAAAGCCATATATTTACTGGCAGAACTATCTGATTTTCAGAGATACTCAGGAAAACCTTTTTACAAAAGCCACATATTTACTTTCAGAACTATCTGATTTTCAGAGATACTCAGGAAATTAAATGATTTTGAGTTTCAGGCATTATTGAGAGCGTTTTTGTCGAAAGACGAATCGATTTAACCCCAAATCCATCGTTAGGATTCGGGTTGAATCAACAACTATTGTTTGATCGGCGGTCGACAATGCGTTTGATGGAGCCGCCTTCGCGGGGAATCGCTTTCGGCTCCACTAATTTCGCCTTGATAGCCAGTCCGAGCGAGGCTTTGAGAGTCTTTTCCAAGTTAAGATGGTATTCTCTCAGTCGTCTCATCTCGTCTAAAAACAGGTCTTCAGTCACCTCTATGAGCGCCTGCACCTGATCTTGGGAGTCCACATTCTCCACGACAATCTGATATTCCGGCAAAATGCCTTCTGGAGTTTTTATCAGAGATTCAATTCTGGCTGGATATATATTTATGCCTCGAACGATGATGGTGTCGTCCGCCCTGCAAAAGACTCGCGACATTCTGGCGAGTTCGCGTCCACATGAACATTTCTCGGTGTTCAGTTTTGTGATATCGCCCGTGCGGTATCGAATGAGCGGAAATCCTTCTTTAGTCAAAGTGGTGAGGACGAGTTCGCCCTCGACGCCGTCAGGGAGTTTTTCCAGAGTGTCCGGATTTATTATTTCGGCGAAGAAATGGTCTTCGTTGATGTGAAGGCCGGAGCGGGCTTCGCACTCGCCCGCGACGCCGGGGCCGAGGACTTCGCTTATTCCGTAATTGTCCATAGCGCGAATAAAAAGTTTGTCTTCGATTTTAGCGCGGGTCGATTCGGACCAAGGTTCGCCTCCGAAAAGGCCGATTTTGAGAGATGTGGTTTTCGGGTCGACGCCCAACTCGGCCATTTTTTCGGCTAGGCCGAGCGCGTAAGCTGGGGTGCAGGCCAAAGCGGTCGTCTTGTAGTCCTGAATGATTTTAATCTGCCTGTCGGTGTTGCCGACGGAAGTGGGAATGACCGAAGCGCCGATGCGTTCGGCTCCCTGATGAATTCCGAACGCGCCGGTGAAAATGCCGTAATCGAAAGCTATCTGAACAACGTCGTCAGCGGTCACGCCGGCGGCGAACATCACCCTCGCGCACAGGACACTCCAGTTTTTAAGGTCGTTTCTGGTGTATCCTACGACGGTCGGAAGGCCAGTGGCGCCGCTGGAAGAATGTATTCTAACAATTTCGCGAAGCGGGACGGCGAACATGCCGTAAGGGTAGCTGTCGCGGAGGTCCGCCTTGGTTGTGAAAGGCAGACGGGAGATGTCGTCGAGCGACTGTATGTCGTCCGGGGTGAGCGCGGCCTTCTCGAATTTTTTCCGATAAAAGGAAACGCTTTTGTGGCAGCGAAAGACGATGGCCTGAAGGCGCTCAAGCTGCAACTGCCTGATTTCGCCGCGTTTCATCAATTCGGCTTCTTGGTCGAAGATCGGCATTATTCCCAGACCTCCTTGTACCCTTTTCCGAGGTACGCGCGTTTTACTTCGCTGTTTTCCAGAAGCTCTTCCACCTTGCCTTCGAGAGAGACGCGGCCTGTTTCGAGGACATATCCCCTGTCGGCAATAGAGAGAGCCGCCCGAGCGTTCTGTTCGATGAGGACTATGGTGACGCCCTCTTCATCGCGAAGCCTGCGGACGGTTTTGAGAATCTCGGCGGTAATTATCGGGGCAAGCCCCATAGTGGGTTCGTCGAGAAGGAGGATGCGTGGTTTTGCCATAAGGCTGCGGCCGATAGCAAGCATCTGCTGTTCTCCGCCGCTGAGGGTTCCCGCCGACTGGCGGTCTCTTTCCTTGAGAATGGGAAAAAGCTGTTCGACATGTTCAAGGTCCTGAGCGATTTCCGCGCGAGTGGAACTTCTCATCCGAGGATAGGCTCCCAGAATCAAATTGTCGCGCACGCTGAGAGAGGCAAAAACCTGCCTGCCTTCCGGCGATTGGGAAATCCCCTGCCTGACGATCTGAGCCGGAGTCATCTTGTGAATGGGCTTGTCTCTGAGGAGAATCTCGCCCGCCGTCGCTCTTACCAGCCCTGAGATCGTGTTCAGAAGCGTGCTCTTGCCCGCTCCATTCGCTCCGATAAGCGTGACTATTTCCCCTTCATTCACATGAAAAGACACGCCCTTCAAGGCTCTAATAGCGCCGTATCCGGCTCTGACGCTTTTAACCTTCAGCATACCCTTAAAACCTTTGCCTAACTGAACCAAACATGCGACCTGAGTCGCGCGGCATTCGCGAACTTGCGCGAATCGCCGGGCGTCACTGATCGAGAAGCTTCCACTGCCCGTTCTCGACGCGAACCATCACGAAAGAATCCTCAGATAAACCATTGTGGTCTTCAGGCGAGATGTTAAAAATCCCGTCCGTGCCGATGAATCCTGTTGTTTTCTCTAAAGTTTCTCTGATGAGAGATCTATCCGCGCCGGCTTTCTCGACGGCTTTCGCGGTCAGCATAATCGCGTCGTATCCATGCCCGCCGTAATGGTCGGGAGGTTTGTTGTATTTCTCGGTGAAGGCTTTGGTATAATCGAGGAGAATCTGTTTCTGCGGATCAGAATCAGGAAGTTGATCCGCGACGATGAGGCGTCCGGCGGGCAGAACAACTCCCTCTGCGGAATCGCCCGAAAGCTCGATGTACTTCATGTTCGCGACGCCGTGGCTCTGCACTAGAGGAATAGTCATCTTCAACTGTTTCATATTTCTGGTTATGACGGCGGGGCCGGGGTTCGTTCCCCATACCACGATAGCCTGCGCGCCGGAAGCCTTCACGCGGGTCAGTTGAGGAGTCATGTCGGTGTCTTCGCCGCCGAACGCCTCCCATGCCACGACCTCGACGCCTTTCTTAGGAGCCAAAGCCGTCATCTCAGCCTTGCCGCTCACGCCGTATGCGTTGCTGTCGTTGATGAAAGCGATTTTGTTTATGCCCTGCGATGTAAGATAGGTGAGAATTTTGTTTACAGAATGCCTGTCTGTAAGAGCCACTTGAAAAACCCAAGGGTTGACCGGATCGACAATTTTAACGCTGGCGGCGCATGCGACCATCGGGACCTGAGCTTCGGCCACATATTGCGAAATAGCAAGGGTCGGGCCGCTGAGGCTGGGGCCGATAATGGCAATTACTCCGTCCTTCTCGATAAGTTTCTTAGCGGCCATCATGGCTTTTGTCTCGTCGCCTTCGTCGTCTTCAACGATAAGCTCGATCATTCTTCCGTTGATTCCGCCCGCCGCGTTAATCTGATCGCGCATAAGCTCGGCGGTTTCCCTTTCGGGCTGGCCGATGGGCGCCCCTCTGCCTGTGACGGAAAATATCGCGCCGATTTTATAAGGTTCGGCGGATTCTTCCTTCTTCGCGCCCTTATCGCCCGAACACCCGCTCAGCGCGAGCGCGAGAATCGCAACGCTGAGAGCGGTCGAACAAAACACGCCAAACCCGTTCCTTTTCATATTTCCTCCCGTGCCGCTCCTTATAGGAACGGACAATTTGATCTCGTCCGCAAACTTCATACCGCTTCCAAGTCCGCTCCGAGATACGCCGATACAACCTTTGCGTCGTTCTGCACCTCAGTCGGCGTTCCTTCGGCAATCTTTTTCCCGTAGTCCACAACGACAACCTCGTCGGAAATGTTCATCACGAGGCTCATGTCATGCTCTACGAGGAGAATAGTCATTCCTTTTTCCTTGAGCGAAGTGATAATCTCGCCCACTTCGCCGGTCTCGGTCGTGTTGAGCCCCGCTGCAGGCTCGTCGAGCAGAAGCAGTTCCGGGTCGCTGGCTAGAGCGCGCGCTATTTCCAGAACCCTCTGCTTGCCGAAAGGCAAAGAGCCTGCCGGCAAATCCGCAAATCCGGCAAGCCCGACTTTTTCAAGATTCTCCATCGCGCACTCGCGAGACTCGCGCTCTTCGCGCCTCATGCCCGGCGTCCTCAGAATCGAAGGCAGCAAATCGGCCCTAGTTCTAGTGTGACAACCCACCATCGCGTTTTCCAGAACGCTCATATTTTGAAACAACTGAACGTTCTGGAAAGTGCGGCTCAGCCCCAGTTCGGCCATCATGTGCATCGGCATCTTGTCCAGCCTGTGGTTCCTCAGAAATATCTCGCCCGACGCCGGTTTGTAAATTCCGCTTATCAGATTAAAAATGGTCGTTTTACCCGCGCCGTTCGGGCCTATTATCGCCTTTACACAACCTGACCTAACGCTGAAGCTCACATCGTTTACGGCTATCAACCCGCCGAACCTGATGGTGAGATTCCGCACGTTAAGCAGAGGTCCGTCGAATGTTTGTTTATCGGAGCCTCTATCGAATGCCATATACAGCCGTCTCCTAAAAAGAGTTTCACGCGCCGATCTCTTCTGGCTGAGCGGAACCGCGCTTCAGTCTTCGCGCGATAATGGAGACTCCGCCCGCCAAACCGGCAGGTATAAATAT
>JAKQBV010000412.1 GCA_029573925.1 bacterium | reverse complement strand
CGCTAAAAATTCTCTCCTGCTCATTCTTCCGAAGTTGTTTTCTTTCATGTCGCCGTCTCCTCTGTTGATAAATGAAAATCAGTCGGCGGAACTTGCGCTGATGGGGGAATAACAGCGGGCGCGCGCGTTCCTATGCCGCCTCGCCGCCGAACTCTCCGCCGCCCGCGCCTTCCGGCCCGGTTTCCGGAGCCGATATCGGAAGGGTGAAAGTGAAGACGCTGCCCTTGCCCGGCTCGCTGCTCACCTCGATTTTGCCGCCGTGAAGCTCGACAAGCTCGCGGGCTATCGCCAGTCCGAGTCCTGTCCCGCCGTACTCGCGCCCGTCATGCTTGTCCACTTGATAGAACCTATCGAAAATATGGCTCAGTTCGTCCGCAGGAATTCCTATCCCGGTGTCGGCCACCGAGACCTCGATTTCGTTCGTTTCCCTTTTATGTCTTGCGCGGATCGAAACCCGCCCGCCCGGCGAGGTGAACTTGATCGCGTTGCCGACTAGGTTGAGCGCGGCTTGGTTTATCCTGTCCCTGTCCGCGTGGACGCGGGGGAGGGAGTCCTCTATGTCCAATTCGCATTCAAGCCCGGCCTCCCGGAGAGTCTCCGAGAAGACCTCCTCGATGCCCCTAAGCTCCTTGCCGATGTCGATGTAGGCGCGGCGCAGCTCCAGCCGGCCCGCGTCGATTCGCGACAGGCTCAGCAGGTCGCTAATAAGCGCCTCTAGGTTGCGTCCCCGGCGCAGCACGACTTCAAGGCTCTGCGCCGCGTCGTCGTTCACCGCCCCGAACGCCCCCTCAAGTATCATCGACACGTAGCCGATTATCGACGTCAGCGGCGTCTTCAGCTCGTGCGACACCGTCGAAAGGAAGGTGTCCTTGACCTCGTTCGCCTTGCGAAGGCTCAAATTGCTGTTCATCAAATCACGGTTGACCTTCTCAAGCTCGCGGGAGTACATCTCCAAGCTCGAGTGGGCGGACTTCAGCCGCGACGAATAGTCCTCAACCTGCTGTTTGGACAGGCGCATCTCCTCCATCGACCTGTGCAGCCTAACGCTCATGTCGTTGAACGTGTCCGCAAGCTCTGATATCTCGTCGCCTCCGGGGATGTCAATCCTGCGCAGCAGGTTGCCCCGCCCTATCTCCTCGGCGCCCCTGCGCAGCTCTCTTATAGGCTCGGTTATCCTCTTCGTCAGCAGCAGGCCCACCACGAACGCGGACGCTATGCCGACGATGATGAAAAATATAAAATTGCGCAGCGAGACGGCCCGCGCTCGATTTATCCATTCGGTCGATCCGCTCAACTCCAAAACTGCGGACAACTCGCCTTCCACGTTGTAAAGCGGGATGTATCCCGATATCTCTCCAAGTTCGGGACGATTCAAAACGTATGCCCCGGTCTCTTTGTATATGGCGGCGTCGAAAACCTTTTTAGGCGGAGCGGCGACGTCTTTGGGAGCGGTTGACGCCAGAAGGCCCTTGCGCGAAAAGACGCTCGCCCTGCTCTTCGTGCGCTCCGCCACTTCGTTCAGCGCCGACATGTCCCGCGTCATCAGATATCCGACCACGACCACTCCCACCACGCGGTCCTTCTGCCAATTCTCAGGGGACAATCCCTCCGCGGTGTCCGCCTCAAACGGAGTCAGCACAGGGGCGGCGGCGATAATCGCCAACCCCTGCGGGCCTGCCGCGCCGGTAGCCGGAGGTTCCGCCAGAAGGCCTTCCCGCCACATCTCCTCCGGGCCGAGCAGCCTGAACGAAGACGCCTCCTGCCCCCCCAAAGCTCTCTTCACCGCCGGGTCGGCGCTGATATCGTCTCCCGTCGAGTACGCGCTTTGCGACCTGAACAGAGCCACCCCGTCAGCGTCCGTCACCGTCATGAACGTCAAGTCGGCCTCAGTCAGCCCCCTGATGAAGAACTTGACCCGCTCCCTCACCAAGTTGCCGATCCGCCCCGCCAGCATCCTGTTGAACCAGATGTCCTTCGACAGCACGCGCGCCGGAAGCATCAGCGACTGCTTCTTCTGGTCCAGCGCCATCCGCGCCACTTCGAGGTCGGACTGCATCTTCATGTCCGATTGGTTGTACACAAGCCGCATCAGAAACGGCAGATAGAAAGACGTCGCGATGGTGATCGACAGCGTGACCGTTACCAGAAAAACTATGACTATTCTAGCGCCTATGCTTCTCATTCAATCCGCCCGCTCCCGACGCGCTGTCCCTCCGCTCTCCGGGCGCGCATATCATTATAAGCCATCCCGCCCCCGGCGGCAAAACCGTCCCCGCCGCCCTGCGATTGTAATATATCCCTCTTTGAATTAATATAGATTAACGGCAAATATCGATTTCTGGAGAAACGACTATGAGAACGATTTTAAGAAATGCGCGCCGCGCGACCCTAGCCGCCCTCTGCTTTGCCCTCGTCGCCACAGCGCCGGCTGCCGCAGACTCCGCGTACGTCGATCTGTCCACAGGCATAATCGTCGGAGCCGGCAACGGCAAGCCTCTTCCCGGCGAAAGCTATAACGAAGCCCGCTCCAAAGCGGTCGCCGAAGCAAAGAAAAACACCCGTAAAGCCCTTGAACGCCTCCCGGTTGACTTTGACAATCCCGACTCCAAAACTCTCGGCGACTACCTCGCCTCCAACCCATCCAAAGAGCGCCACATCGACGCATTCCTCGATTCCGCCACAGTGTTCCGCGAGACTGAACGCGCCGACGGCTCGGTGGACGCCACTATAATCCTTGCCGTCGAGGGCAAAAACGGCTTCAAGGCCGCCGCCGCCAGAATGACCGGCAAGGGCATGGTAGAGTTCGATATGACAGACCTGAAAAAAACCGGCGCTCTGCTCGACGACGACCTCCGCGAAGAACTCCGCAAAAGCGTCGCCGCCGCCGGCCCCGACCAGATTGCCCGACCGTACAGAATCGCAATGCCCGCCTTCGTCAACGAGTCCGGCTACTCGCAGACCGACATCGCAGCCGCTCTCTCCGAAGCGGTCCGCGACCGGTTCCAGAAAGACCGCCGCTTCGAAATCATCAATGAATACGAGCAGGACGAGATAATGATGGACAATAAAATAGACATCTCGGACATTCTGACGGCTGACCCCGCCCGTAAGCTCAAACTTAACGGCATAGACGGCGTAGTCGCCGCTGTGGTGACAGGATACGAGGCCAGAACCCGCCGCCATGGCTCCGGAGCATCCGGCTTCGCCGAGGTGGACGTCATCCTGTCAGTCGACCTGCGCGTCCTAAACGCCGACACCGGCAGATGGCTCTTATATAAGGATTTCGAATATATCCGCACAGACAAAGCCCTCAGCATCACGACACAGGAATCTGCCGACGCGTTCATAGGGCTGGCAACCCCGAACGACCCGAAAACTCTCTCTTCGAAAACCCTCAAAGTCGCCATTGACGGCATCGAAGGCGTCATCCGCGACTTCTTCCCCATCGAAGGCTATGTCCTAAAAGTCGCAGACAACAGAGTTTATATCAACCTCACGCGCGCGGACGGACTGGAAGAAGGCCGCAGCCTCGCAGTGTACCGCATCGGAGACCTCCTTTACGACCCCGTCACAGGCGAGGTCATCGATAGAATTCGCGATCGCATAGGCTCTCTGCGCGCCGTCGAAGTCAAAGACACTTACACCCACTGCTCAACTTCCGAGACTCCCGCCCAACCCATCAAACCCGGCGACGTAGTCGTAATGCGCTAGGATGTTTTGCAAAAGTCTGTAGCAAAGCGTCTCCGGCGCCGATATGAAATTTTTGTTGGGATTTTAAGAAAAGCCCTTCCAAATTTTTCCACTTCGTCTTATTCAATAACAAATTTTCGATATTCTGTTTGACTGCTCAAAGAAATGGGTAGAAGTCCGGTATAAGTTGTATTTTTCCTTATGCGCCGTTGTGAGGAAATCGTTTTTTCTCCCCGCATCGGCGGATCGGACGACCATGTCGATAGAAACTAACGGAAAAAAGAAAATACTGGTGATAGAAGACGACCGGGATATGAACGATCTGGTCTGCGCCGTTCTATCAGAGGCCGGATACACAACTTTTTCCGCCGACTCAGGCGAGACCGGCATCGCAATCGCCGAAAAAGACAGGCCCGACCTTATTTTGCTTGATGTAATGCTTCCGAAAATGGACGGCATTGAAGTCTGCCGTTCTCTCTCTTCAGTCGAATCGACAAAAGGAATACCGGTCATCATGGTGACTATCAAGCGGGAGCTTTCAACCAAGCTCGCCTCTTATATCGCCGGAGCGAGGCGTTATATAACCAAACCTTTCGGTATCGAGGAATTACTCGAGGAAGTCAAACGCACCCTCAGACAAACCCATATCACCCGGACGCTCGATATCGATGTTCTGGACCCGCGGGACTGATTCGAACACGCGGTCATAACAACCCCCGTTCACCCTCCTCAACACCGTTTGCAAGGCAATCAATTGTCCGGGCGCTCATTAATTCCGCCGACTGTCGCATCGTGGACATTGCCGAACGGCGTGGACATGCCGCGTTTTAAATGGACACAACCATGAACAACTTTTGTGGTCTTGTCGCAGCCTATGTCTGAGAGCTTGCTTTGACACGCAAGCTTATGCTAATTTGTCGGGTTTTTCCACATTCTTTTAACTTATCCACATTTTACTGCGTATACAAATGCAGTTTTCAACACTTGCAAAACGAAGCCATTTCAATTGTTTTCTGTTTTCAGAATCACTTTTTACCAGTTATTTTCCATCGTTTGTTAATGTATGTATATGTATTGCGTAATAATCTTGCATGTCAATTCTAGTTCGCCTGCTGTTCTGCTAGTTGCGTGGAACAGCGCGTGTATAACGCCTCTCTGTTGAAAACTTTTCGTGTTCCCTCGCGCGGCTTGAGGCGAGATTCTCAAGTTTTCGAATTTGCCACTGCATGGCCGCCGCCGCATTAAGCGCTCTTTTTATATGGATATCAATGCGATGAAACGGCATGTCCGTAGCAATCGGCCCATCATAAACGGATTGCGGATATGTTGAAATAGCCGGTGAAGAAAAGTTTTAGTCGCCGGAAGAAGAATGAACAAACATCAAGCGATACTCTATTGCTATATGGGGCGATTATGAAATGTTATGTCTATTTTGGTTGTATTGTTTTTGAATCAAGGAATTCCATGAGGCCGACTTCCCATCGTGGCAGGGCTATGCCAAACTTCTTTTTTATCTTGTCGCAGTTAAGAACGGAATAAGCCGGGCGCGGAGCAATGGGTCTGCCTGCCGATTCGATATAATCATAGGTCGAAATAGGCTTTACGTTTCTGACTCTGCCGGGGCGAGCTTCGAATATGCGGCTTGCGAACTCGTGCCAGTCGCAATGCCCGGCGGCGGTAAGGTGGTATATCCCCGGCTCTCCGAATCCCCTGCTGATATACAGGTCGAGCAGGCGCGAAATCCCGGCGGCTAGATGAACTGTGTAGGTGGGGCTGCCCTCTTGGTCGTTCACAACAGAGATTTCATCTCTTTCGGAACCAAGCCGCAGCATGGTATCGACGAAGTTCCTGCCGTTCGGTCCGAAGAGCCAAGATGTCCGGATTATGAACCAGCGACCACCCTCTTGACGAACAGCTTTTTCGCCTTCCCACTTCGTGTTGGCGTAAACGCCCTGAGGATTCGCAGGTTCGCTCTCCAGCAGAGGCATTTTTCTACCGCCGCCGAAAACATAATCCGTGCTGATATGGATGAGAGCTGCGCGGGCGTCGGACGCGGCGCGGGCTATGTTCGCCGCTCCGTCCGCGTTCACCGCGCGCGCCAGTTCCGCATTTGACTCGCACCCGTCGACATCGGTGTAGGCCGCCGCATTTATTACCGCCGCCGGAGCCGCCGCCGCAACCGCGTTTTCCACCGCTTCGGCGTCTCTGATATCGACTTTGTCCTCCGGGATTGGGACCGCCTCGAAACCCGATCTCGGCAGCGCGTCAAGCAATGCCCATCCAAGCATCCCCGTGCAGCCGAACACCGCTATCTTAGGCTTTTTCCCTTCCATCTCCCGGATTCACCTGTTCTTGTAGTATTCGTCCATAAACTTTTTATATTCTTCCTGTTTTTCCTTAATTCTGCGCCACCAGCCCTCATTTTCGACATACCAGCGGATGGTCTTTTCCATCGCTTCCTCAAAGGAAGATTTCGCCTTCCAACCTAGCGCGCCTGCTATCTTATCCGTCCTGACCGCGTGCCTTTTAACATGGCCCAACCTATCCTCAACGTGCTTGATTAGGGCGTGCGATTTGTTTAGGTATTCCAAAATAATGTCTGTGATTTGCAAAACCGAAAGCTCTTGACTAGCCCCGATATTAAAGCATTCTCCGTTGTATTTGTCGTCCGCGCGAAGAACCGTGTCAATACCGTCGCAATGGTCGTCTACGAAAATCCAGTCGCGGGTGTTTCTTCCTGAACCATAAACCGGGAGGGGTTTGTCGTCTATGGCGTTCGTCACGAAGAGAGGAATGAGTTTTTCCGGATATTGGAAAGGGCCGTAGTTGTTGACGCCGCGAGTGATGATGACCGGCAGACCGTAAGTGGTGAAGTAAGAGAATGCGAGCCTGTCCGCGCCGGTTTTGCTGGCCGCGTAAGGGCTTCTAGGCATGAGGGCGTCGGATTCTTTTGAAGGCTCGTCGCCAGCGTCGCCGTACACCTCGTCGGTGGAGATGTGGACGAATCTGCGCACGCCGCGCTCGCGCGCCGCTTCGAGAAGCGCCTGCGTGCCGAGCACATCCGTCTGGATGAATTCCCCTGCGCTGACTATCGAGCGGTCCACGTGAGTTTCCGCCGCAAAGTGAACCACGGCGTCGCATTTCGCCATCAACTCTGACACCAGCGCGCGGTCGCAGATATCGCCTTTGACGAACTCGTGCCGCGCGTCGCCCTTTAAATCTTCCAGATTTTCGAGGTTCCCCGCGTATGTCAGCTTGTCTAAATTGATTATATTTATATCGTCGTGTTTTTTAAGCATGAAGTGAACGAAATTCGAGCCAATGAATCCGGCTCCGCCGGTTACGAGGATGGTTTCCATGATAGAGTCCTTTTTCGGTTTTAGAAACAAGCCCTTCATGCTTGTCCCAATTCGATGTGCCGCTTTGCGCGACGTAAAACATCCTATTTAACAAAGCCGGTTTTGTGTTTCGGAAATCAGGTTAACCGGCGGGCAAACTCGTTTGCAACCTTGATTATAGTCGGCACGTCGAGATGTTCAGGCCTGACTGAGCCGTCTATTTTCAGGTCGGAAAAAACACCGTCCTGCAAACCTGCAACATCCGCGCCGGAGTCCGACAATTCTCGGCAGACTCCTTTGAGGAGGCTGATTCGCAAGGAATTATAGCAGGTTTTCCGTCTGTGTTCAAACAAACCGCGAACGATCAGAGAGAAGATTCGCCGGTCTTCCACGCCCGAAGAGCCGGGAGGCAGGGGGGCGAGAGACACGGCGCAGGAATCCACGGCGGGAGGAGGGTTGAAAGCTTCCGGCGGGACTGTGAAAAGTTCCTCGCACTCCGCCACTGCTTGGCAGAAAACAGAGAGCATGCCGTAGTCGCGGGAGCCGGGAGGCGCGCACATGCGAACGCCCACCTCCTTCTGCACAAGCGCCGCGACCCTGCTGAACAGTTCGCTGCGGTCGAGCAGTTTGAAGATGATTGGAGAGGAAATGTAGTACGGCAGGTTTCCGGTCGCGACCGCCGGTCTGTCCGCCTTCGGGACTAGGTCGTCTAGGCTGACTTTTAGTATGTCGGCCCTCACGACGGAGAGCCGGGGTTCGCCGGAAAAAGAGCGTTCGAGGCGGGCAGCCATCCGCTCGTCGAGTTCAACGGCGACGACGCGAGCTCCGAGAGCTAGAAGCTCCCGTGTCAGGTTCCCGGTTCCGGGGCCTATCTCGACGCAAAGACCTCCGGGTACGACCCGCGCCGCCTCAGCCATGCGGCGCAGCGCGCCGCGGTCGGTCAGCAGATGTTGTCCAATTTCTTTTCTAAGACGCATTTCATCAGTCCCGGCGACTGCCGCGAGGCGTCCGCCCCACCCTTCGCATTATACTCTATCAGACTTCCCGCGCGCGGCATAGCCGCCCTTTTTGAGTCGGGCGTTCGCGTCTATTCGCGCGACTTATTGACAGTGTGTTTTGATGTAAATAGAATCTTTATAAGATAACTCACTAGGCAGGCGGGCAGACGGCGAAAAGCGAGGGATAGCGACTATGAACAACTGGTTGCACGCGATAAAGGCAGACGACGCGGGAACAGCCGCAAGGGCGCAGCGTTACGCCGCAGCCGCAGCCATCGGGGTGGCGGCAGGACTGTTTTTCACTGCGGTCGCCCGATTGGTAATCTCCGCCGCGTCCGCCATATTGACATATGTCTCTTAATAAAGACTTCACCGCCCGGCTCGCCATAGGCATATCCGCCTCTCTAATCTTCCTGTGCCTTGCGTGGTACAACGATGTGGCGCTGTTTCTGGTAATATTCTTTTTCGCGGCGTTCGCGATGTGGGAGTATTACGAGCTGGCGCTGAGGAATGGCGGGAAGTCCGGCAGGGTGGCCGGCTATGCGGCGGCGGCGGCGTTCATGCTGCTGGCATACCGTCCGCCGAGCGGCGGAATAGAGCGGCTGCACGCGGCCTTGGCGCTTTGCGCCGCCGCGCTCATTGCGCTGAAGTTCATTGAAAACTCGCGCCTGTTCCGCGTTCCGGCCGTTTCAATTCTCGCAGCGGCGCTTTTCGGCGGATTCTATATAGGCGGCTCCATGAGCTGCGTGCTCGGCCTCAATTTTCTGGATAAAAACCATCTTTCGGCGGCGGTGGGAGAAAGGCATCTGCTGTTTCTGCTGCCGTTCGTCGGAGCGTGGGCGTCGGACACCGGAGCGTACCTCTCCGGCCGTATCGTCGGCAAGGAAAAGTTGTCGCGCATAAGCCCCAACAAAACGGTCGAGGGAGTGGTCGGCGCGGCGTTCGCGGGGTTCGTCGCGATATACATCTTCGGGCACATTCTAAATCTGCCGACCCCGCTGATAATGTTCCTCGGCCTGACCATCCCGGTGGTCGGACTCGGCGGCGACCTCTATGAATCTTCCATCAAAAGGCGTTTCCAAGCTAAAGACTCCGGGGCTTTCTTCCGCAACCACGGCGGAGTTCTCGACAGGTTCGACAGCATCTTCTTCGTGGCCCCTCTGACATATTTTGCCGTTTATTTTTTCACGCACAGAATTTAGACGCGGAGCGGCCCGCGCGCGCGGAGTCAGAGCCGCGCGGAGGCCCCTATGCCCGAAGTCCCTCTCGAAAGAAAAATGTTCGTCGACACCATCCGGAAGTTTGCCCGGAACGAACTTGAGCTTGTGGCCGACGAGATAGACGCGACCGGCGAATTCCCGGTCAATCTCTACCGGCGGCTGGGCGCGCTGGGGTTCCTCGGACTGCGCCTTCCCGCCGAATACGGCGGCTTCATGGACGGCAGCCCGGACTCCGTGGCCGTCATGATGTGCGTCGAGGAGATAGCCAAGGCCAGCGCGGGATTCGCCCTGTCGGTGGGCGCGTCGATCACCCTGTTCGCCGCGAACGTGGCGCGGAACGGCAACGAAGAGCAGAGAGCCGCCTATCTTCCGGGAATCGCAAGCGGGGAGAAAATCGGCTGCTGGGGATTAACCGAGCCGGACGCCGGATCGGACGCTTTGGGGATAAAGACCCGCGCCGTCCGCGCCGAAGGCGGCTGGCTGCTGAACGGACGCAAGACATTCATAACCAACGCGCCAATCGCGGACCACTTCATAATAATCGCCAGAACGGGAGGCGAGCCCGGCAGGATAGACGGCGGTACGGCGTTCATCCTAGACCGGGGCGCGGACGGCCTCTCCACAGGCAAGCCGCTGGATAAAATGGGCATGCGTTGCTCGCCCACCGGAGAGATTTTCTTGGACAACGTCTTCGTCCCTGACTCCCGCGTCCTCGGCAAGCCCGGAAACGGGTTCTTCGACATGATGGCGTCGCTTGATTTCGAAAGGTCGGTCGCGGGAGCCATCAATGTGGCGATAGCCCAGCGCTGCCTCGAAATCTGCTTAGAGTATTCGAAAACGAGAACCCAATTCGGAAAACCGATATCGAAGTTCCAGCTCGTTCAGGAAAAAATCGCCCGGATGCACAGGGACATCGAACTTGCCAGAACATACATCATCCACGTGCTGGAGATGATAGACTCCGGGCGGCTTGTCACCGCGCAGGCTGGAATCGCAAAATGGTTCGCAACCGAAATGGGCACGCAGGCCGCGCTCGACGCCATCCAGATTCTCGGCGGCTACGGCTACTGCCGCGAATACAAGGTCGAGCGTTACATGAGAGACGCCAAGCTGCTGGAGATAGGCGCGGGCACGAACGAGATTAACAAACTACTTATCGCCAAAGTTCTCCTCGGCGCGTGAGCCTGCGAAAACCAGTTCCCGAACATCATGTCATTCGGTGTTTGACATGCATTCATCCGTCAAATATCATTTCAAGTTGTATGATAGCTCTCGAAAACATATCTAAAACGTACAGGATTCCGCAGATAAATCCGTTCAGGCGGTCGGTTCCGTCTCAGGCTCTTGCCGGGGCGACGCTGACGGCTTCGCGGGGAGAGACGCTGGCGCTTGTGGGCAGGAACGGGGCGGGCAAATCCACGCTTATGAAGATACTCGCCGGAGTCGTCTCGCCGGATTCGGGAACCGGGACTGTCGACGGCTGCGACATCTACCGCCACTCGCCCGCGCTCAAGATGAAAATAGGATTGATGACGGGAGACGAGCGGAGTTTCTACTGGCGGCTGTCGGCGCGGGAAAACCTTAAGCTGTTCGGCGCGCTGCACAACATCCCGCCGCGCGAACTGTCGGCCCGGATAGACGAGGCGATGGAGACGTTCGGCATAGCCGACGCGGCGGACAGGCCGATGAGGACGCTGTCGTCCGGGATGAAGCAACGGGCGGCGCTTGCGCGCGCGACGCTGCACAGGCCCGCGCTGCTGCTGCTCGACGAGCCGAACAAAGGGGCCGACCCGGTGAGCGCGGAGCGCAACGCCGCTTTCATCAGAGACGAGTTCGTCGCGCGCTGCGGCGGGTGCGCTCTGGTGGCAACCCACAACTTGGACGAGGCCCTTGCCATCGGCTCCCGCGTCGCCTTAATGGAAAAGGGAGCGGTGGTCTTCTCCGGCAAACCGGAAAGCGCGGAAACCCTCCGCGAAATGATGCGTCGATTAGAGCGCGGCGGAGCCGCCGACGCCCGGACTACTCCATCATGAAAACAGCGGCATGGAAAATTCTCGTCCTCATCCGCAGGGACTTCCTCGAAGAAGTCAGCTACAGGCTGAAATTCTTCCTCGACCTTGCCACCATCCTGATGTTCACTAGCATATTCTTTTTTATCGCGCGCGCGTTTGAAGGCGCAAGCCCGAAGTTCCTCGAAAAGTACGGCGGAGACTACTTCTCGTTCGTGCTGATAGGGCTGGCGCTCAGCGGGTTCCTCAACGTGGGAATGTATTCGTTCTCGGCGACGGTGCGAAACGAGCAGACGCTGGGCACGCTGGAGGCGCTTATGGCGTCGCCTACCTCGCCTGCCCTGCTGTTCACCGCCCGCCTGCTGTGGAGCTTTATCTACGGCAGCTTTCACCTAGCGGCCTATCTTGCGATCGGCATACTGCTTCTGAGCGCGTCGTACAACGACCCCAACTGGGCGGCGATACCGGTCATAATCATACTGTCTTTCGCCGCGTTCAACAGCATAGGGTTGATGTCGGCGGCGTTCACCCTGATGTTCAAGCGCGGAGACCCGATATCGGCGCTGATAGGGTTCGGAGCCACACTGTTGAGCGGTGTGTTTTTTCCGGTCGAGGCGCTGCCCGCCGCGCTCCAGAAAGTCTCCGCGTTCATCCCGATGACGTACACCCTGAGGCTGATGAGAGACGCATGCATCAACGGAGCCTCGTTCGCGGAACTGGGGAATGATCTGGCGATTCTGGCGGCTCTGGGAGCCGTGTTGGTCCCGGCTAGCTCCGCGTTCTTCGCCGCAGCGCTCAGGCGCGTCAAACGCGACGGCAGCCTTTCGCACTACTGAGCACGGAGAAACAGAAGCCATGAAAACGAAGAGAATCACATCGACAGCCGCGCATCTCGCAATCAACGGCGGCTCCCCCGTAAGAAAAAAAACTCCCCCCCAGAAAATGCTCGTGGACGACGCGGAGGCTCGCGCCGTCGCCGCCGTCCTGAAGTCCGGGCGGCTCACTTCTCTGTCAAACGACGCTGTCGAGCGCTTCGAGAAGGCTTTCGCCGACTACTGCGGGACAAAGCATTGCGTTGCGGTGAACTCAGGGACGGCCGCGCTACACGTCGCGCTCGCCGCCGCCGGAGCAGGCCCCGGAGACGAGGTTGTCGCCCCGCCGTACACATTCATCGCCACAGTGTCGGCGATTATCCAGCAGAACGCCATCCCCGTGTTCGCAGACATCGACCGGGACACGTTGAATATCGACCCGGCGCGCGTCGAGGAAAAACTCACCCGACGCACGAAGGCGGTCGTGCCTGTGCATCTGTTTGGTTTGCCGGCGGACATGGACAGGATAACGGCCATAGCGAAGCGGCGAGGGATAACGGTGATTGAGGACGCCTGTCAAGCGCACGGCGCGCTGTACAAGGGCCGCCGGACCGGCTCAATGGGAAACATGGCGTGTTTCAGCTTTCAGGAATCGAAGAACATGGCCGCCGGCGAAGGCGGCGCGATTGTGACCGACGACGCCGCTCTGGCTGAAAAATGCAGAATTATCAGGCACATCGGCATGGCCGCAAAATACGAATACGTCGCCCTCGGATATAACTACCGGATGCCTGCGATGAGCGCGGCGGTCGCCCTCGCGCAGCTAAGAAAACTGGACTCCTTCAACGCCCACCGCGCCCGGATGGCCGACTATTACCGAAAGAACCTTGCGGGACTCCCCGTCAAGATATACGACCCGCCCGCCGGCGTTGTGTCCGCCAACCATCTCTTCCCGGTCACGCTGCCGACAAGCGGCATCGAGCACACCTTCGAGATTTACAAAGCCCTCGCCGCCGAGAACGTCCCCGTGTGGTGGGTGTACCCGCGCCCGCTGAACTCCGTCGATTTCATAAAAAACAAGCGCGCGTACTCGAAAGGATGTCCGTTCGACTGCCCGCACGCGGCTCCGTCGAAGGTCGCGGGCGGCGACTGCCCGGTGGCGGACGAGCTGTCCGCGCGGACCCTCGTGCTTGTCACGGCGCCGTGCTATAGCGAGGCAGTGGCGCGCGACACGGTGAAGGCGATAAGGAAGGTTCTGCCGGAATATCTGTAGGGGGCGCGGGTCGGCAACATGAAAACGGATGTTGACGCGGCGCGCCCGGTCATTATAGACTTATCTGGGTTAAAATAATATTGAGGCGATGGATAACCATGAAAAAAATCGTGAGGGTCGGGTTGCCCGCATTTGTCGCGGCGATTGCCGTCGCGGCGTTTATGTGCGCGTCCGCGCGAGCCGAACAGCCGTCGTTCTCCGCGATGATCAACGTCGTGTTCGAAAACAACACGGTGATGTTCTACAAGGGAACAGGCGCGGGGCTGTCTAAAGGACAGGTGTACACTCTGGTGCAAGACGGACGTCCCGTGGCGAGCGTCGAGATAGAAAAAGTCGACATATCATACTCCATAGCGAGGATTGTCTCGCTCGAAAGGCCGATAAGAGAAGGCGCAACCTATACCTTCCAGCCGTTCGTCCCAGAAGCGGTCCCGTCTGCGGGCGAAACGGAAAAACGCGGCCGCGCCTCCAAACCTGCGGAGGAATCGGCAGCCGAGGAGAAACCGGCGGAAAAACAGGAAACCATTGAGGTCAAAGAATCAGCAAAGACCTCTAAGAGAAGAGAAACGAGAACGGCGTCTGAAGAAGCCGCGCCGGCTCCCGCCCCCGCTGCTGCCGCCGAAGAAAAACCCTCGGCAGACAGGAAACGCGGCAAATCCGAACCTGAAAAAGCGGAAGAGAAACCCAAGAAAGAAAAAACCGCCGAAACCGCTGATGAAAAAGCCATCAAGACCGGCGCTAGCACAACCGGAACTTTCGGCGTCGGTTTCACAGGACTTCATATCATCCCCACCGCGCAGGTAGTCCCCGAACATCAGGCTCGCATATCCTACATGCACAATAAACTCAACGGTTCCACTGACACGGTTCTTCAGGCTCTCGGCATCGAAGCGGAAGACACCAACATGAATTCTTATCATTTCGGATATGGCCTCTCGGCCAACGCCGAAATCATCGCTTCGGGCGCCGAGGAGAGCGTGAATGCTCTGTACGACACCAAGTTGTCCTCCATCGCGGCCAAATACAGGATTCCGATGACCTCGATGAAAAAAGACAAGAGCGACGAGGAAACCGACCTTTACCTCGCCATCATGGGGTCGCAAGGAAAGATGAGGACCGGGTTCGTCTCTTCATACAAATTTTCCGTGTACGGAGCAGCGCTCGACTATCACGTGTCCGAACAGACATCGGTGCACGGATTCTACGGCAGAGCCAAATTGAGCGGCTCCGGCGCTTCCGCAAAAGAAAAACTCACCGGGCTTGGCATAAGCCACGCTTACAGCGAGCAGGCTTTCCTGTTCGCCGAACACATGAGATTGGAAGACGGCGAAAGGATGAACAGCCTCGGCGTCAGATATCTTTATTCCAGCGAAATCGCTCTGGACGCGGCTTATCAGATGTGCACGGAGAACTATTCTTACGACATGGGCGGCACGATATACTCCGGAAGATTCAAATACAAAGGGTACCAGTTGGGCGCGAATATGATGTTCTAAGCGTTCTATGAAACACGAACGTAAATCAGGAGGAAGAGAGATGAAGAGGATAGTTGCGGCAGTTGTTTTTGCGCTCGCATGCGCGGTTTTGGCGGGCGCTCCGGCGAAAGCCGCGGGCACGGTGAACCTGAACTACTGGATCAACGACCTGTCCGCCGACGGAGAGAAGCTCGACCAGAACGCTTTCGTCATCAACGGAGTCATCGGCATTCCCGAAACAAAGTGGAGCGCCATCTTCGAGTATTTGAACAGCGGCAGCGACTCGGACTCCGCGAACACTTTCGACGCGGAATCGAATAGGTATCTGGTCGGCGCAAGGTATGATTTCGAAGGCGGACTGTACGCCACCCTCGCCTATCAAAATAACGAAATAGACATATCCTCGGCAGCCGGTAGCGGCTCGGTGGACTCGAACGGAATCAGGATCGGCGGCGGGTACGCTTTTGCTTTCGAGGGCACGCCGTGGACAGGCAATATCGACCTCGGACTGGGCATCGCCAACGACGCCTCCGAGAGCGGAATCATACGCTCCGAATCAGCCGATTCTTCCGAGTTCGATCTCGACCTGAGATTCAGCTACAAACTTCCCTATGAAGGCCTTAAGGCCAATATCGGATACAGATACCAGAAGATCAATCTCAAATGGGACGGCGGCTCAGACAACAACAAGTACGACGGCTTCTACCTCGGCGTCGGCTACGACTACAAATAATAGCCTGACGCGCTAAGCGACATAGCAAACAAAACCCCGCCTCTCTTTAGGGGGCGGGGTTTTTTATTTATGAACAAGATGCCACTGAAAACCCTTCCTTAATATCTTTTCGCTGATATGCGCCAAAGGCGGTCGTATTGCGATACGCCCCTACGGGTTTGACATCCTATTTCGGGCGACCACAAGGGTCGCTCCTACGAGACTGGGTTAACTCCGCGTCGGTTTTTCTTTTTTATTATATTGCTGTTTTATGTGAATGCATTATCTCTTATTAACCTTTCCCAACATCTTTTCACTGATACGCGCCGATGGGAAGAGCGAAGCCTTCCCATCGGCGCTAGCATGAAAAGTTTTGAAAGGGTTTTTAAGGGAAAACTTTTTCAAAAGTTTTCCCTTAACACTGTCCTGTACCGTCAGGGGCGAATCACAAGAGCGACGCCGCCGTGCCCGAAAAAAGCGCGGGCAAATTCGAGTCTTGAATAAGCTATCGCTTCGCCTGACTCCGGTGATGCGGCGTCGGGGTCGTTCAGAATCATGTCGCCGTTAGAGGCGACGCCGCGCAATACCATCAGGTGGCCGGAGGATT
Source organism: bacterium (assembly GCA_029573925.1). Classification (GTDB taxonomy): domain Bacteria; phylum UBP15; class UBA6099; order UBA6099; family UBA6099; genus UBA6099. The sequence continues at coordinate 11,039 of JAKQBV010000412.1, read as the reverse complement.
CGGCTTGCGGCTTCGCCGTCAGGTCCCCTTTCCGGTATGACACGCTGACGATTGCCGGAGAGCCGTTTCTGACAACGCGTTCGAGAGCGGCGAGGCTGTTGAATCTGCGGACGCAGCCGGACAAGCCGAACTCGGAGGCGGCGGCCACAAGAAACGCCCAGTTTCCGAATATGCGCGCGGAGGGATCGAACGCGCGGCGGCCCACCTCGGCCACTTCAACCGGGACGCCCCAATAGCGCAGAACCATTGTTGTCGAAGTAGGCGCGCAGGCTCCGGCTTTGCGCATCTGCTCGTCCGCGACCGTCTCCGGATCATGCTGGCTCAGCCACGGAACGGCAATATCAAACGCTCCGCCGTCTGAGGCGTCGATTTCCGTTTGCCCTTCGGCGGCAGAGTCCGTCGCGCACAGCGTCAACCGCCTGAGCGACGGCGTTCTGTCTCCGCCATAAGACCTGAAATGAACGCGGCAGACAGCCTCGTCGAAATGCCTAGTCGCCTTGAGGATGTCCACATTCAGAGGCCCATACTCCGGGTCGTCGCGGAACATCTTGAGCCGCTTTTCCGGCTTCCACATGCCCAGCGTGTACCATACCGACCACTGCCCGCCGGACGCGCGGACTTTGAATTCGAACAGGAAAGATGAGCGTTCGGCGGCGTTCCCGTTCCATGTCATGACAAGCTCGTTTGCGGGCCGCGACAGAGCGAAAGGCCCGGTTTCGAGGCATCCGCTTTCTGCAAACTGGCCCGCGCTCGATGCCAGAACCACCCCGGACTCTGTTGCGGACAGGTTTTCCGCCGAGCAACCATCAGGAACGCCGCGCGTCAGGTCAAGCTCGACCAGTTCGTGTTCGCCTGTAAATCTGACATTGCATTCCGGCATTCTCCTGCGCCGCCTTTCGGTTTCTGCTGAAACAATTATACTCGCGCTCAAATGCTTTTTTCCATGAATTTGCGCGGAAACCCTTTTTCAAAAAAGGGTTTCCACGAGGCCAGCTTCGCGGCGTTTGGACACATCGGCAAAAAAAATGTAATATCTTTATCGGGCGGCGCGGCAAACTGTAAGCGCTGAGCCGTCTAGGGCATAATTGATAAAGACCGAGCGGCGCGGCCCACCTTTCTTCCGCCGCCCGCCGGGAGGCGCTTAGAGATGAAAACGATAAATCTTCTTTTTGCGGTTTGTGCCATAGTCTTTGCGGCGTCGGCCGCCGGGAACTCCGCATCGGCGGCGGATGAGAAACGCGTCATATCCGTGTTCGACTTCTTTCTACTCGACAGGATACCGAGGGAATCTCTGACCAACACCGTAATCCCCGTCGGAGACAACTATTTCACAGCCGAGCGGTTCGGGCTTCAGAACACAATGTCGCGGATTTTCAACTCGGCGCTCGAAGACGTCCCCGGATATGAAGTTCTTCCCATCTGGGAGCGCTCGTATCCCGACCCACAACTGGAAGCCGGATTTAACTATTTCAGCGCGGGCGACGACCCGAGGGTCTTCTTCAACCTCGACGCTATGGACTCCGCGACCGCCACCTCTTCGGCGCATGTCTTGGCGGCGGGCGTCGTGCGCGAGCTTAAAATCAACAAGAACGCGAAACCTCCCCACGATGAAACGGTGAAGATGAAGGTTTCAATCGTGCTGTACGACGCAGAAGAAGGGGAATTCCTGTTCTTTAACACATACGAAGGAGATACCGCCGGGACAAAGGAACAGACGGACGAGGAGTCTCTGCCCGAACGAGACGGCAGGGTCCCAAGGGATATCCGCAGGTTTGCAGACAGCGAGGCGGGCCGCATTTTTATGTCCCTCCTCCCCGGCATGATAAAGGACATTTCCACCGCGCTGGAAGCGAAAACCGCCGAGTCTGCCGCCCCTGAAGAATCGAAGTAAGCCGCGCCGGCCCCCGCCCGCTTTCCGGCGCAATTTGTCATCGCGCAACGCGTTTTTATCTTTTTTGTTTACAACCCCGCCCAATTTAAAGTTAGAATAGTTCAGACAACTTGATATGGGCTTGCCCGGCAGACCCATATTTCAACCCCGGAGGACTCCGATGAAAATCGCCAAGGTCGAGTTGTATCACGTCCAGATCCCGCTTGAAAAAACATTCTACCCCACATGGATACCCGGATATCCGCAGACTCACAACTCGTTCACGCTGGTCAGGCTGGAGACAAAATGCGGCATTGAGGGATGGAGCGCGGGCGCGGCTATGGGCAGGGAGCGGGAAGGCCTAGGCGACCTCATCGGCGGATACCTGATCGGACTCGACCCGGAGGACATCCCGACGGCGAACCAGAGGCTCAAAGAGGCAAGCTACCTCGGCTGGCGCAACTACTGGATCGAGCCGGCGTTCTGGGACATCATGGGAAAAAGCAAAGGCAAACCCGTGTACGAATTGCTGGGCGGCTCGGCAAGGCCCGTCGAAACATACATCTCCACCGGAGAGATGCGAGACCCGGCGCAACGCGCCGAACAGCTTCTCGAAATGGCCGAGCGCGGCTTCAAAACAGCCAAACTGCGAGTCAAAAACATAGAGATGAAAGACGACATCCGCCATGTCGAAACAGTCGCCTCGCGGGTGGGCGACAAGCTTATCATGGGCGTGGACGCCAATCAGGGCTGGCTTGTCACCATCATGGCGAGAATGCCCGCATGGACGCATGAGCGCGCCTATGAGTTCGCCGTCGCCTGCGCCCGCAACAACTTCCGCTGGCTCGAAGAGCCTCTGGATTCCCGCGACTATGACGGGCTAGCCGCTCTGCGCGCGAAAAAAACCGGCGTCCGCCTAGCTGGCGCCGAGCTTAACTACGGCTGGGACGAAACTAAGGTGATGATTGAGAAAGGCTGCCTCGACGCCTATCAGCCCGATTCGACATTCTGCGGAATCTCTCAGGCCAAACGCACGCTAGACGCCTGCCGCGAAAAAGGCCTCGACTTCTCCCCGCACACATGGACGAACGGCATAGGCCTCATCATCAACATGCACCTTTGGCTGGCGGACGCCGAACGCAACCTGCCTCTTGAATATCCGCTTGAAGAGCCTTCATGGATCCCCCGCTGGCGAGATGGCATACAAGAGTCCCCCATACTTCCGGATTCCGAAGGCAGGCTCGCGCCTCCCACCGAACCCGGTCTCGGTCTCCGCATCGACCCGGCCAAACTCCGCCGTTACGGGCGCCGCTTCTTTAAAATGACGGAACTCGGCCTAAAATTCAAAGTCGTCCGCGAAAAAGGCGTCGGCGAAGCCGTTAAACTCGCCAAACAGAAAAAACAACTCGAACTCCGAAGTTAGCTCCAGCGGCTAGTCGCAACGCTCTGCTTAGAATCATAAACAATATGATTGCGTTGCGATTGTTCATATCATATTTACTAATACATGGAATGAACCCGGATTCGTCGATAGAGCCGACGAACCGGGGCGATTTTCATAGCGGCGAACTCACGCACAAATCAAGTTTGTGCGTGCCACCCATTTATATTGTTCACGAACCCTATGTTCTATTCACTGCAAAAATGCGCCTTGCGTTCCGCGTTTCATCCGCTCTGAACAATCGCTCCCGAATCCTAATGAAGGATTCGGGATGAAATTTCTTCGGCTCGGACTTGAAGCTTTTTGAAAGTTTCCTATGGATATCTGTTACAAAATTTCCTTTAACAATGACTATGGCCGCGCCTATATCAACACGCTTGTGTTCGCGCTATGGCGTCCATGGCGACGGAGACGATTTTTGCGATGTCGAAAGGTTTTTGGACGTAATCGAGCGCGCCGTTGTTGAGCATTTCCGAGGCGTCCCCTTCGACGCTATAGCCGGAGCAGATCACAATTTTCGCGTCGGGGTCAATCTCCTTGAGCGCGGCGAAGATTTCCTTGCCGCCCATCTCGGGCAGAAGCATGTCGAGAAGAACGATGTCTATGAGGCGGAAATTGTTTCTAAAGAAGTCCACTGCTTCCGCGCCGGAGAGAGCGGTTGCGACGTTGAAACCGGAGAATTCGAGCGCTTCTGATATCATCTGGACATATTCCTTGTCGTCGTCAATGATAAGCGCCGTGCCGCATGCATTCCGTTGAGCAGGCTCGGCCGGCTCCTTTTCCTGAGACTCATATTTTGCGTTGTCTACGGCGGGGAGATAAACGCAGAACTCCGCGCCCTCGCCTTTGCGCGCGCGGACGTCGATGAAGCCTCCGTGCGCGACGACGATGCCATGCGCGACGGAGAGTCCTAGCCCCGACCCTTTTCCTCTTTCTTTTGTTGTGAAGAAAGGCTCGAAAAGCCGGTCGAGAATCGATTCATCGATTCCCTCGCCGGAATCCTTGACTGAGATCACAGAAAACTCTCCTGCCGCCACGCCGCGCGCGGACGCCGTCTCTTCGTCGATAAGCGTTCCCCGCGTTTTCAACGCAAGTTTTCCGCCGTCAGGCATCGCGTCGCAGCCGTTCAGGCAGATGTTTAGAACGGCTTGGACAATCTGGTTGGCGTCAACATTCACAATCTTGGCGGTTTCGTCGGCTTCGACCACGACGGATATTTTTGACGGGGCCACGCTTTCCAGCATGTCCGCCACCTCGTTTACGATTTCCTCCGGGCGCGCCGTTCTGACATTGAGTTTTTCCTTGCGGGCGAACGCGAGCAGCTTCATTGACAGCTCTTTTGCCCTCATACAGGACTTATGGATTCGTTTCAGCTTTTCCCATTCCGGGGAATCCGGCGTCGCTGATTTAAGGAGCATTTCGGCTGTTCCGCTGATAGTGGCGACGATGTTGTTGAAGTCATGGGCGACGCCGCCTGCCAGCCGCCCGATAGCCTCCATCTTCTGCGACTGAAGAAGCTGCTGCTCGATTCGCTGTTTCTCCTCCTTCATTTTCTTCAGCTCGGACACGTCCATCATCGCGCTGAGAGCGCCGATGACGCTTCCCGAGGAGTCCGTGATCGGGCTGGCGTTGCACAGAACGAATATTGTTTCTCCGGATTTTCTTTTAAGCGCGAGCGGGCGGTTGCGAATCCTTTCGCCCGCGTGGAGCGCGGAGGGTTCTTCGGCGACATCCGCCATGCTCATCAGAGACAGCTCTTCAATGGGATAACCTAGCAGGTCCAGTCCCGCTCGGTTCGCGTCAATGAACCTGTTCCCAGCGTCGAACACGAATATGGCGGCGACGGACTCGTCGAATATGCCTTTGTACTTTTCCCTGCTCACCCGCAGCTCCGCCTGAAGCCGTTTCTGGACGGCGATCTGACGGCGGAGAAAGAAGATAACGGCGGCGGCGAACAGGATGACCGCGCCCGCCGCTATGGCCGCGTATATTGCGTACGCAGGCAAAGTTTTCTCCGCGGGTTTCTCCATCCAGCCAGCAAGAGCTCTGTAGTAAGGGGAGTCCGGCTCGCGGAACCACCTGCCGAGCCAGTTGTCAATCGTCTCAAGAATGTCGGCGTTGCGTCCCTGTCCGGTCGCGAAATGCAACGCCACGACATCGAAGATGATGGTCGTCTTCACAAGACCGTATTCGCGGTAAAAATAGTCGCCGAAGAACCTGTTCGTGAGGGCGGCATCCGCCCGCCCGTCGGCGACCATCCTGAACGCTTCTTCCATCGACCTCGCGGGGACTACTTCTACATGATAGCCGAACCTCCCGACCATCTGCTCAAGCGCCTTCTGCTGTATGGAGTCTTCGAGCAGCGCCACCTTTCTGCCGTTAAGGTCGGACATTATGGCTATCGCCTTCGACGGGCTTGTGTACACCCGCGACCAGCTTTCGGCAACCGGCTTCTTGTGAAAATCGAACCTCTCGTCCCTCTCTATCGAGTACGCGACGTCCGGCATCAGATCGATGCGTCCATCCTCCACCCGCCTGAGGCAGTCAGCCCATTCGCAATGCTCGTACTTGATTGTCCAGCCTTCCCGCTTTCCTATCTCCTCGACAAGATCAACGAAGAACCCCGCCGGCTTTCCGTCCTCTCCGGTGAATACCTTAGGCTTGTTCTCATATATGCCGACCCGGACTATCTTTTCAGCGAAGGCGCGCGAAGGAGCTAGCGCAACCGTCGCGACGCATGCTAACATGGCCAGCGTCGCGCATATCACAAATGCGGCTCTGGATTCTTTTTTCAACTCCCGGCCTCCCCCCGGCGCCGAAACAAGTCGAGGCGTCTTAAGGAAAATTATAGGTTCTTATGTTCTACGAAACTGTCGTTTTCGGGCTTGCCCGCATTCATCACCAATGCTGGCTAATTGCGGCGCACACTGCAAAAGAGCTTATCAGGAATACATTGGCGTCCGCATAAATGTTAATATAACACGATTGAACTATTTTTTGAACCTTCGGAGCTTTATCAACATTAGTGTTTGCGATATTTATTCGCTGATTTTTATAATCTCCGGCGCGGCGCCGGCGACAAGCGCCCGTTTCTTTTTCCAAATGATTTCTTTGTGCGAGGGCCTGAAATCCGCGTCGAGGAATGTTATCGGGCCGAGGGAAAGGATAGTCGCGCGGGAACCGGGGACTCCGACAGCTTCTAGACGTACAGCCTTTATATCTTCCGGGCTGCAACCCTCCGGCATAAGGACGCCGAGCCGCGCATTGCCGGACCCTTTGAAGCGCATCTCATCGACGCCCTGAGAAGCGGAGCGCCACTCCCCGCCGCCCGCCGTCTTCAGCGAAATCTCGATGCCGGGGCCTCCCGGAGGCACATCCGCCTCAATGTCAACAAGCGCGTACAGCCTCGGATCGTCTATCTTCATTCGCTCAGGGTCGGGAGTCGATTTCGTCAGTTTGCCCTCTCTGGCCAACTCCTCGAAAGCCACCCGGTTTATCCATGGCTCGCGGTCGAGCATCCTTTCTCTAACGCCGTCCGCGTCGAATTCCACGGGGTAATTCATGAAGACGAAAGGCGAATCGCCGTCGTCGCAAACCATATTGTTGAAAGTGCACGCGCGCAACACGGGATGCTCCCCGATTTTTCTGCCATTAAAAGGAAGCTCCTCATGGTTGGGACCTTGGAAAGTTTCCGACACAAGCCGCCCGTCGGCGTCGAGAGCGGCTCTGTAAATATATTCGATGTCGACCGTGCGGCCGTAACGCGCCATCAACTCGGCGGTCTTTGTTCCGCCGTCCTCGTTGGAGAACACAACAGTATATTCGAGAGCGATGCCGGAGGCTGTCGCGCTCTCGACGACCCACATTATGAGCGGCGTGTCGCTGCTCTCGTTGTCCTGTCTGCCGAGCAGAACGGGCGCGCGCCTCAGCCGCTCGTATCCATCGTCCCCCGGATACAATATGCCCGCCGTCACGGATTCAACAATCGCCCTCCCCTCTTTTTTCGAAGGGTCCGCGACCGATACCGTGTGCCTGCCCGCGCCGACAGGTCCGAGGAATACCTTATACTCCGCCGCCTCGCCGCCCCTGACAGGGATGAGGGACGCCCTCTTTTTGCCATCCAGCAATACAGCAAGGGGCGGCCGCCACCTGCCTTTGGCCCACGTGTAGTCCGGAGCCGACATCTTTACCGCCGCGCAAACCTCTCCGGCCTCCGCCGCGTCGAAAACAGCTTCAGGAAATATTCCGGCTGTCGGATGCTCCTGCGCGGCCGCCGCCGACACAAAAAGAACCGCCGCCGCGCACACGCATATAAACCTTAATATCATACGCTCCCCCGGTCATATTTTACCTTCGCTCGCTCGCCGGCGCAAAGGAATGCCGAAACCGTAGTCGCGCTGACATCTATGATAGATTTCATCCCTCCACTTCATTTCATCCATCTTATTTAGTACAATCCGGATTAGCGAAAAGATATGTCGGGACAGCATAGCGATTTATAGATATTCGGATCCAAGCCGGCCCTGCGGAAATCATCATGGCTCGTGAGGCGGAAAAACAAAGCGTTGCCATACTCGGCGGCGGAATCGCCGGGCTGTCCTGCGGCTATTTCCTGAAAAAACTGGGGCATTCCGTCCACCATATATGAATCCAGCGTAAGTCCCGGAGGCAACTGCTCGACTTTCGCCGTCGGAGACTTCCGTTTCGATTCGGGCGCGCACAGGCTCCACGATAAGAATCCGGACGCCACAACGGAAATAAAGTCGCTCCTCGGCGACAGATTAAAAAAAGTTTCCGCGCCCAGCCACATTTATCATGAAGCAAAGATGATACTATTTCCGCTATCGGCCACTGACGCGTTCAAGAAACTCGGCGCGGCGTTATCGATGAGGATCGCCGCAGAGGCGCTTGCGGGCCGGGCGCTGAGACGAGGCGACGACGCAGACTTCGAGAGCAGCTCGATAAAGCGCTACGGAAAAACCCTCGCAGGTTTGTTTCTGCTGAATTACTCGGAAAAACTCTGGGGCATCCCATGTTCGCGGCTTAGCGCAGAGGCGTCCGGCGGACGACTTAAGGGAATGAATTTAAAAACCGTAGTTGCGGCGGCTCTGGGACTTCGGGGCGCAACAGAGCACATGGACGGAGATTTCTATTATCCTGACGGCGGGATTTCGGCCATCTTAGAAGCAATGGCGGACTTCATCGGACGCGAGAATATTCGCCTGAACTCCACCGTGACAGGAGTCCGCGCGGATTCGGGAGCAATCGCGGAGATTGAAGTCAACGGGAAACCTGTGGAATCCGCCGCCGGGGTAGTCTCGACTATACCATGCGACGAGTTCGTCAGGATGATGACGCCCGCGACGCCGCCCGGCGTCCGCGACGCCGCAGATTCGCTCAAATTCAGAGACATGATTCTAGTCGCGCTGTTTCTGGACGTCGAATCGGTGTCCGGCTCGGCGACGATATATTTCCCGGACTTTAAGTACCCTTTCACTAGAGCCTGCGAACCTCGGAACAGGTCGGCGACGATGTCTCCCGCAGGAAAAACTTCTCTAGTGTTTGAAATCCCCTGTTCGGAAGACGACGCCGTGTGGAAAAGGAGCGACGATGAAATCGCGGGCATCGTAGTCGAATCGCTTTCAGCCACCGGTCTAGCTCGAAAAAATGATATTTTGGGTTGCGCCGTTCGGAGGATGAAACGCGCCTATCCGGTCATGGAGATAGGCTTCGAAAAACCTCTCCGCATAGTAATGGATTATCTCGGAGGGTTCAGGAATCTCAGAATCGCCGGTAGGAACGCCGAGTTCCATTATTCGTGGATGCACGACATGATATCGCGAGGGAAATCAATAGCCGGAGATATCCGGGCAGGGCGAGGCGGCGAGGACGGCGGAGCCTGACAAATCCGGTTTTTAGAAAAACACTTTCTTTTAATCGCGCGGACATTGAGGAAGATTATGAAAAAGAAAAAATCTGAAAAAGAAAAACAGCAGGAAAAAGCAAAGGCTGGCCCCGGCGGCAAAAACGAGCGGGAGAAAACAGTCGCAGGGTCTTCCCTTGAATTCGGCAAACCGGTCCGGATGTCAACGGATGTTATATGCGCTGTCGCTGCTGCGGCAGTAATAATCGCCCATTTCATTGTCGTTGCGACATGCTTCCGCCCGGCGACGTCCAACATGGACTCTCACGGCTATTACAAACAAGCGCGTCTGCTGGCTGAAAAGGGAAGGACATACGAAATCAAAGAGTCGCGCGCTCAGTATACCGGATACACTTGGAGAAACAGTTCGGAAGACAGGTATGACAACTTGTGGCCGGTGGGGTTTCCGGCGATTCTGGCGGCTGTTCGCTCGGCGTTCGGGCCGGAAGGGGCATATTGGGCGGACCCTGTTATGGCGACGCTGGCGCTGGCAGCGTTCTATCTGTTGTGCCGCGCGCTGATCGGGCCGGGATGGGCGCTCGCCGCGCTCGCGGTGTTCGTCCTGAACCCGCTGTTTAACCAGCATATCCAATACCGCTATTCACATATCGCCGCGCTTTTGATGCTGATGGCTTCTATGGCATTTATCGAAGCCGGATGGAACAGGAAGAGAGCGTTTTTGTGGCTGTTCGCGGCGGGTTTTTTCGCGGGATACCTACCTTCGATAAGACTTCTGGAGTGTTTTCTAGGGCCGCCGCTCTTCCTCTATGTGGCGGCGCGAGCGTTGAAAGAAAAACCGTTCTGGAAAAAGCCTGCGGCGTTCGCCGCCGGCGCGGCGGTCCCAATCGCCGTGTTCTGTGTCTGGAACCATTTAAACTATGGCGCGTTCTGGCGGACAGGTTACTCCGTCTTCGAATATGGCGAGATGGGAATCTTTTCAATTGAATACCTTTCGCTGTATTCTCTTTCGTACATTCAGAAACTGCTAGGCGAAGGCAGAGGGTTCGCGCTGTCTCTCGGCGCGCTCGGCATAGTCTGGCTGTGTTCGCGCAGGGAAACGTGGCTGACAGGGGCGCTGCTGGCCGCGCTTGCAATCCCTTTCATGCTGGTGCAGATGTCGTTCACCATACGCCCGAATCCGGGGGCCACGCGGTATTTTCTTTCCATGATGCCCCTTTTCACGCTGGCTGCCGTGTGGATGCTGAAAGATTTGTCCGGCGGAAAAGCGGCTATGGGGGCGCTGCTCGCGGCAACTCTCATCGCGTTGTCCGCTTTATGGGGCGTCCCGCAGGCGAAGTATTCGCTGAATATGCTTAAAAACCGGCAGAACGCTCTGTCCGGCATCGCAGACATGCTCGAACAGAATGTGCCGCGCGGCTCCGTCATCGTCGCCGACGAGGTTGTCGCCCAGCATCTTGACGTTCTGGGTTATTGGAAAGTGGCGGATGCCACTCTTTTGGTGGAAGACAGGGAGCGGCGCTACGGCAACATGCCGCAGAATTATAAAATCGCCGCTTTCGCTTCCGACCTGCGCGAATGGGCCGGAGACGGCGGAAGGATGTTCTGGGTCGGTAAAGACGCCGTCGAGCGCAGGATCGGCCCCGCCCTCGGCGGAGGCTCTCGTCTCGAACTGGTCGCTGAAATAATCTTCGAAAAGAATCCATATTGCCGCCGCTGGATTGAAAATGACCCCTAGTGCTGGAGTAATATTGACCCCTTAGTATGACAAGATAATATCAGTAACAATGAGAGTAAGCAAGAGCAAAGAGAAGCCCCTTAAGGGGCGGCGTAGGGCCTAACGTTGT